>JBAURA010000474.1:0-2722 GCA_049580985.1 Chloroflexia bacterium | reverse complement strand
GGACGCGATGGTTCCAGGTGTCGGCCACGTAGATGTTGCCGTCCTTGTCCACCGCGATGCCGCCCGCGCCGGTGCCCGCCGCCGTGTCGCTGAGGGGCTTGAACTGGCCGTCCCCCTCACCCTTGCCGGAGCCTATGATGGCTAGGAACTTACCTGACGCATCGAACTTCTGGATACGATTGTTGCCGGTATCTACCACGTAGATGCTACCATCCGGCCCGGTGGCTATGCCACGAGGCTGGCTGAACGCGCCCCGGTTGAGGCTTGATGCCGCCAGGTCGAACAGTCCATGTATAGGCGTACCCTCCGCAGGCTCGATGCCACTGCCCCCCGTGGGCGCCGTCACCGTGCCCGCGCTGCCCAGGCCCACCTTCGCCGCCAGGTCGTTGCGTATATGAAGGTAGAAGTCGCGCGAGCCGAGGGGCCTACCGGGGTCGCGGTAGAGGAGGTACTTCATGTTGTTGCCGAACATGAGGTTGAGGGCTTTCCCGAAGTCGCCCTGGTCGCCGGTACGGTAGGTGTCCTCCGGGAACCACCAGTTGTGCACGTACCGGTTGGTGGTGTACTTATCCTGGATGAAAGCCTTGAAATTCGGCTCGGCCTCGGTGTTCGAGCTGGCTATGATCACGGCCACATTCGGCGGCACGCCCGCGTTGTTGTTCTTCCAGCCAGTAGTGTTGTGGTACTGGAGCTTCTTCATCTCGCGGAAGTACCAGTCGAAAGGCCACTCCGTAGCCTGATCCTGATCGAGGGCGATGGTGAGGCCGCGCCCGCCCGTCACATCCGCCGCGCTGCGGTCGGCGTCGAAGGAAGTCTCGTCGCGGGAGAGGCGTTTGATGAGATCGGCCACTTCCACCGTAGCGGGCGACGATTGGGTGTAGACCAGCAATTCGTTGGGCACGTCGCCGTGGTTGTAGTTGAGCATAGTCATCGAGCGGATGGTGTACAGTCCGAGCACGATGGCGAAGGTGAAGCCGATCACCTTGACGGCCCTGCCGGGGAGCATCTTGTAGGCCAGCCAGCCGCAGAGGGCGAGCAGGCCCGCCGTGATGAGGAAGAGGAGAATGCCCCTCAACGTGTTCTGGAAGTCGGTGCTTACGCCCGCGGGCCTGGGCATGGTGCCGTTCAGGTAGGCGACGAGCATGAAGGCCGCGAATATGAAGAGCACAACCCCCACGCCCAGGAAGAGTCCACCGCCTTTGCGCACCTGGCTCCACTCCATGCCGGTAACGAGCTTGCCCAGGCCTGCGGCAGCCAGCAGGCAGAAGGGGAGGGCGATGTGCATAGTCAGCCAGGGCATCTTCTCGCCCGCTATGGAGAAGGCGATGAAGGCCGCGAACGACCAGAAGGCCAGGAAACCCCAGGTCAGGCCGCGCAACGAGGCTATGCCAGGCAGGGGGTGTCCATACTCATCCTCCACGGGCGCGTCGCCTCTGAAGGCGTCGGCTCCGTCGTCAACGGTGGTGGTGTCCCCTTCGCCCTTGACGAACTTCACTATCATGTAGACCACCGTGCCGAGGCCAGCCAGCAGAGCCAGCGGCTCGTAGATCGGCATCGTCATAAGGTAGTAGAAGATCGGCTGGTTGCCCCTGGCCTCACCGTGCTGGAGGAGCCAGTAGCGCAAGCCCTCCACGAACCCGGAGAGGATGAGGCCCATGTTGGTGAGCAGGTTGGTATAGAGCACTACGTACACGCCCCCGACGAGCGCCACCGCCCCGATCAATGTCCACCGCTGGGTGGCGAGGGCCGAGAGGGCGCTACGCACCGGGTTTACGTCGTCACCCACATACCGGCGCGAGGAGCCGGACGAGCCGGAGAAAGCGTTGTAGGCAAAGGCCGCGATAGCGAGGAACACAACGAAGATGAAAGCCACGATAAAGGTCAGCTCATGGCTGGCGTATGCCGTGATCAACCCGAACGCCCCCAGGTAGACCCAGCGCGCCTGGTGGGTGCGCATGAACCACAGGATAGAGACGAAGAGGAGAAGGCAGCCGGTGAGCGCGAAGATGTCGTGCCGCAACGAGCGCGAATAGTACGAGAGGCTGGGCGAGATGATCACCAGGAGCATGGCGATCAGCGCGCCTGCCCTGCCGATGAATGGGCGCAGGAGCCAGATCAGGCCGATCAGGATGATGCCAAAGATGGCTGGCATCAGGCGGGCTATGGCGTCGTTAGTCCCGAAGAGGAAGAAGCCAAAGGCTACTAAATGGTACAGGAACGGCCCGTGGTATGTAGGGTCGTAGCCGCCGCCATATCCTGCGGTGGTCGTATAAGCTCCGGTTTGCAGGAAGTAGTTGGAGAAGTAGGCGTGAATACCCTCGTCGTGGTGGTAGGCCCGCGAGCCGAGGTCTACCAGCCGGGTGAGGATGGCAATTGCCATCAGCCCGACGAAGAACACTATCTCCCAGTTGACGCGGGTGATCTCGTACGCGCGATCCAGCCACGACACGGTAGCGCCCGTAGCCGCGCCCCCATCGCGTCGCCCATACCCTGCCCTGGCTGCGCCCGTCTCGGCGCGTGCGCTCAATTTGCGGTTATCCATAGTCTCCCTTTTGGTCGAAGTTGTCAGTTGTCGGTTGTCGGTTGTCAGTTGCCGGTTGTTGGTAGTCAGGGAACTGATAACTGACAACCGACAACTATCCCGTCACGGCATCGGCGGCGTGCGGACGGTTGGCGGTGGCTCATCGGTGGTGTTGGGCGGCTCATATTGCAGATAGTGGTA
>JBAURA010000473.1:0-2462 GCA_049580985.1 Chloroflexia bacterium | reverse complement strand
AGGGCGGACACACGGGTCCGCCCCTACAAGATTAATGCGACAGCATTGCCCATGCATGTGCCCCTACGATCTTCGCTTGTCTCAGTGTGAACTCTGAACGCTGGAGGGTAAGCGTTACGCGGGGTGGTACAATAACGGTATGGTCAGTTACGATACCTCCTTACACAAGAAGAGTGTGGGTTCAACTCTTATGAATATCGATTTGCCGCATGGCAGTCTGAAGCTACCGGCGTTTCTGCCGGATGCGACGGTGGGCGTGGTGCGCTCGGTGGACGCGAGCGACCTGGAAGAGTGCGGGGTGGAGGCGCTGGTGATGAACACCTTCCACCTGACCCAGAGGCCGGGGTCTTCCAGCGTGCAGGCGTTGGGCGGGCTGCACCGGATGGCGGGGTGGAGCCGGCCAATCATCACCGACTCCGGAGGTTTCCAGGCTTACTCGCTGATACGGCAGAACCCGAAGTTCGGCTCGATGACCGACCGGGGGATCATCTTCCGCCCGGAGGGATCGGACCGCAAGTTCCAACTGACGCCAGAGAAGACGGTGCAGCTACAGGTGAGCTACGGCACCGACGTGGTGATCGCACTCGACGATTGCACGCACGTGGACGCCAGCTACGAGGTGCAGAAAGAGGCGGTGGAGCGCACTATCAAGTGGGCGAAGCGGTGCAAAGCGGAGTTCGAGCGGCTGGTCAAGGGGAAGCGGGACGACGGAATGAGGCCGTTGCTGTTCGGGGTGATCCAGGGCGGGGGCTTCCACGAATTGCGCAAGCGCTGCGCCGAGGAGTTGCTGGAGATCGGGTTCGATGGCTTCGGCTTCGGGGGGTGGCCTCTCGACTCCGACGGGAGACTGTTGACTGAGATCATCGCTTATACGCGAGAGCTTGTGCCCGCCAATCTGCCGATGCACGCGCTGGGGGTGGGGCACCCGGCCAACATCGTGGAGTGCGCGAAGGCGGGGTATAGCCTGTTCGACAGCGCTTTGCCTACGCGGGACGCTCGCCACGGACGGCTCTTTGTGTTCACTTCTGAAGCTAATCCATTGCAGGTGCCTCCTGATGGCTGGTTTGCTTTTCGGTACGTGACCGACGATAAGTACATCAAGTCGAGCGATCCCGTGTCGCATCTCTGTGATTGTTTGACCTGCGCCCGCTATTCGCTGGGGTATCTACATCATTTGTATAAGATAGGCGACTCCTTGTTCATGCGGCTGGCGACAATGCACAACCTGCGCTTTATGGCGATGCTGATGGAGAAATTAGTTATTCACGGCAGAGGCGTGGAGGCTCTGGATCGTGTTTTGTGAGGGGATTATTTATTGCCCCTCTATATGCTATATGGCATTGGTGATCAAAAACTGGACTCTTTTTGGGGCATTTTGGGAAAAGATACATCTAAAGGAGTAGAGCGCGTGAGTTGTTATGGGTGTTGATGAGAGAGTGCTGGACCAAGTGGTGCAGGCGGTGATGGGGAGCGCCAAATATCGCCACGTCAGTCCGGCGCTGGTGAGGGAGATAGGGCGCGCGGAGTTGGGCAAGGGGCGTGGGTCGAAAGAGGCGATCAAGGCTGTCAAGAACAAGATGCACCAGGTGGCGGGGGCATACGTCGAAGGTCGAGGCGACCTGGCGAGCAGGCCGTATGAACGATGGCTGGCCGAGGTGAAGGAGGCAAGCTTATCGCCCGACCGGGAGGCGTTGCGCGGGGTGTGCCGGCAGATCATGGCGCACCACGCTTCTACGCGGGAGAGGCTGCCGATCCTGGAGGAGTTCTACAGCGCGATCTTCGAGCAGTTGTCACCCGTGCATTCGGTCGTGGACGTGGCGTGCGGTCTCAACCCGCTGGCGATACCGTGGATGCCACTCGCGCCCGGCGCGGAGTATTTTGCCTACGATATTTACAGCGATATGATGGCATTCCTGGGCGATTTCATGGCTTTCGTGGGGGTCAACGGGCACGCCGAAACGCGGGAAGTGATAGCGCAACCGCCAACTGTGGAGGCGGACATGGCGCTGGTGCTGAAGGCGGTCCCTTGCCTGGAGCAGATAGATAAATCGGCGGGGCGTCGCCTGCTTGACAGCCTGAACGCCAGGCACATGGTAGTGTCGTTCCCGGTCGCCAGCCTGGGCGGCAAGAGGAGAGGTATGGCCGCCAACTATGAAGCACGATTCTGGGAGCTGGCTGCCGACCGGAATTGGAGCGTGAGGAAGTTAGAGTTCAAGACCGAACTGGTATTCGTGGTTACGAGATAAATCGCATTCCAAGGAGGAGCACCAAGGGCTACAGATCCACGCGACAAGTGGACGCCTCCAGGTTTGTTCACACCTGCGGGCCAAACTCCGCTCGACCCGACTATTTACCAACCGCGTGGGAACTGGCTCGGTGACACACAATACCGACCTTATGGCAACGGAAGCGTGGCTCAAATAGTCGAACAACAGGTCAATATCCATGGGATTGAGATCACC
>JBAURA010000472.1:0-4146 GCA_049580985.1 Chloroflexia bacterium | reverse complement strand
GATATGGGATGTTCCGGTTGTGCCTGTTTCTAATGCGGAACGCGGAATGCGGATTGCGGAATGCACGCGTGGTCGGGGCGTTTCTCGGTGGGGTGGTGTTTGCTTTTACGCCTTATACGTTGGATGCGTTGAAGGGGCAGCCGGAGGTGCTGTCGTTGCAGTGGATGCCGTTGTTTGTGGAGATGTGGCTGCGGGGGACGAAGGACGGGGGACGAAGGACGAAGGACGGTAATCCGCATTCCGCACTCCGCATTCCGCATTCCGCATTGGCCGGGGTGTTCCTGGCGCTGGCGGCTTACAGCAATTTGTATTATGCGGTGTATCTGGTGGTGTTTGTGGTGGCGTATGTTGTGTACAGGTTGGTGACAACGCGTGGGGGCCGATTTAGGGAAGAGGTGAGGGCGCTTGCGAGGGTGGGAGTTGTGACAGGCATGGTGGCGCTGGTACTGGGGTTGCCGTTGCTGGTGGGATTGGTGGCGCACCGGAACGATCCGAGATTGGCGGTGGAGGCTGACCCGGAGCACAGGCTGGCGCACTCGGCGGACTTGTGGAGTTTCTTTGCGCCGCCGCACGATCATGTGTTGTTTGGGACGTGGCAGGACAGGCCGGGGGTGAACGAGCCGCCGCTACACGATTACGTCGGGCTGGGGTACGTGGCGCTGGCGCTGACTGTATTGGGGGCGGTGGTGGCGTGGCGCAGGCCAGGGGTGCGGTTCTGGGTGGGGTTGATGGTGGTGGCGCTGGTGTTGGCTATGGGGCCGGAGTTGCAGGTGGGGAGGAATAGGACGGGCGTGCCATTGCCTTTCGCGCTGTTGGAATGGCTGCCTGGGATGGATGCTATCGCCAAGCCGGAGAGATTCGTGGTGCTGGCACGGCTATGCATGGGGGTGCTGGCGGGGTGGGGGGTGATGTGGCTGTTGGGGGGACGAAGGACGAGGGACGAGGGTAATTACGAATTACGAATTACGAATTACGAAAGGCGGGGTGCGAACGAAGATACAGTGCTCAGGCCGAGATATTCCTGGTTGGGGATGCTGCTGTTGTTGGGGTTGTTGGTGGAGTTGCCGGTCCATCCCAGGTATATGGAAACGGTAGCTGACCTGCCATTCTATCGGACTTACGGGAGTTTGGCGGGGGAGCCATCTGGTGGGTTGATGGAGTTGCCGTTTGCTACGCAACAGTCGGAGACGACGGGGAGGCGGATGCTGTTGCAGACTGTGCATGATAAGCCGATCATGAGTGGGTATTTAGCCAGGCGGTACGATAGCCCGATCATCGATTCGTGTTCGCCGTTCTGGAGGTTCATCTCGCCTCTGGACGTGCCGAGGGAGGATATTGCCTCTCCGCTGGTGGTGAACAGGCCGCTGGATGTGCTGAGCTTCTACGATATACGCTATTTGTCGCTGTACAGCAATTTCACGGGATCGCCTGGTGACGAGGTAGATAGTGAGCAGTTCGAGGCGCTGGAGGCAATTGTAGGCGAGGTAAAGCAAGAAACGATTTTCGCAGGCAACTTCCTGGAAGTATACACAGTGCGCCAGGCTGATACAGTGGGCGCACTACCATCATTCCACGTAGGGGCAGGGTGGTACGCCAGTGAGCAGTCGGCGGGGCAGCCTTTCAGGTGGGTGAAGGATGGGCATGGCTCGCTGTGCGTGTTCTCGCCGCGTGATGTTACCGGCAGCTTGGTGATGCAGGGCGCGGCCTTTGCGCAAGAGCGTGACGTTACGATGTCAGTGGGTGTAGAGATACTCTATAGCGGCAAGCTTGCAGCCGGCAGTTTTGTGCCTATCGAGACGGGACTTAGTATGTGGAAAGCAGGAGTTACGCAGGTAGATATTAGCGCTCTGGAAGCTGGTAGTTCGCCCAATTCGTTGGACCCAAACGCGGGGGATGATCGCGTTTTGACGGTCGGTTTTAGGAGTGTAGTGCTTGAAGAACGGGAGCGAAAGTAGTATAATAAATGGTAGTGCTCGGTTCTGAAACCGGGTGAAGGTGGAAACAACTCGCGTAACGCTTCTAAAGTGGGAGCCCCCCACTTTTTTTGTCGTATTGGGCACGAGAGAAATGGCCCGAAACCCAGGCGAATGAGGCGTGACCAGGAGGAAAACAGAATATGAAGAGTGACTTGTACGCCGCCATAAATCAAATAGCGGCGGAACGCAATATTTCCCGCGAGGCAATCCTGCGCGGCATCGAAGACGCTATCATTACCGCGTACCGGCGGATAGCGGGCACCGACCAGAACGTGGCGGTGAAATTGGACCTACAGTCGGGTGACGCTCGCGTGTTCGAGCGGCGCACAGTGGTAGCCGAGGTAGAAGACGACGCTACCGAGGTGTCTCTGGAGGAAGCGCGCAGCACGAACCCTGAAGCCCAGCCGGGCGACATGCTTGAGAAAGAGACCACGCCCGCCGACTTTGGGCGCATCGCCGCGCAGACCGCCAAGCAGGTGGTCATGCAGCGCATTCGCGAGGCCGAGCGCGACCGCGTGGTGGGCGAATTCAGCGACCGCGAAGGCGATATAGTGCTTGCCAACGTGCAACGCCAGGACCAGAACGGCAACTGGATATTGGAAGTGGGTAGAGCGGAGGCGATCCTCCAGCCCAAGGACCAGGTGAAGAACGAGCGATACCGATCAGGCACGCGCATGAGGGTGTTGTTGCTGGAGGTATTGCAGAAGAACCAGAAAGGCCCACAGTTGATCGTGTCGAGGGCCGACAGGGCCTTCCTGCGCAGGCTGTTCGAGCTTGAGGTGCCGGAGATACACAGCGGGGCGGTCGAGATCAAGAGCATCGCCCGCGAGTCGGGGATGCGGTCGAAGGTGGCGGTAGCCGCCAGGCAGGCCAACGTGGACCCGGTAGGGTCGTGCGTGGGCATGAAGGGCCAGCGCATCCAGAAGATCGTGGACGAGCTGGGTGGCGAGAAGATCGACGTGGTGCTGTGGGACCCCGACATGTCGGTGTACATAGCCAACGCGCTGTCGCCGGCGCAGGTGCTGTCGGTGGACCTGGACGAGGAGCACAAGACGGCAGGGGTGATAGTGCCTGAGAGGATGCTGTCGCTGGCAATCGGCAAGGAAGGGCAGAACGCCCGCCTGGCCGCCAAATTGACAGGCTGGCGCATAGACATCAAGAGCGCCATGACCCAGGCTGAAATCGATGAGATGGGCGAAGAAGAGGTGGCGCGGCGGGCAGCAGCCGCCCTGAGAGCTGAGGCCGCCGCGGGCAGCACTACGAACGGGCATGATCCGGAAGCGGCAGAAGATCTGAAAGAGGAGCGCCGCAAGGTGCGCGCCAACAACACGGTCGTGTACCAGAACGCGACCTACGGCCCGCTCCCCGAAGAACTGGTCGGTGAGACGGTTCGCCTGCGGGCAACGGAGGAGTCGATAGAGATCCGAACCGATGCCGGTAGGGTGCTGGTTACTTACCCGGTGCAGGAGTCTGGCGGGGAAGAGGAGTAGAGTGATACGTGATACGTGATACGTGAGGAGTAAAACGTAAAACGTAAGTTCACGTATCACGTATCACGTATCACGAACTATGAGCAACAAAGCGAGCAAACAGCCCCGGCCACGGCACGTGCCGCAACGGACTTGCGTGGCCTGCCGGAGTACGGAGGCCAAGCGGGGGTTAGTGCGTGTCGTGCGGACGGCGGAAGGCACGGTCGTCGTGGACGAGACGGGCAAGAAGCCGGGCCGGGGAGCGTATTTGCACAAATCGAGGGAGTGCTGGGACAAGGCGCTGAAGGGTAAGGCGCTGGAGTACGCACTCAAGACGGCTATTACATCGGAAGATAAAGCAGCGTTACAGGCTTACGCGGAGACGCTGGAGAGTGACGAGTGAAACGCGAAACGCAGTACGCAACGCAAAACGTAAAACGTAAGCTACATTTAGGAATGATAGTAGACGATAGACGATAGAGGATGGATGATGGACGATAGGGACTTGAGCTTGAAGCGGAGCTATCGTCCGGCAAAGGGAGGTAATAGATGCCAAAGAAAATAGATTATGTGGTTGTTACACCGACCGGACCCAAGGGCGATGAGTTTGGTGACGAGCCTACAGAAGAAGAGTCAGCGCAGAGTCGTGCCGCCAGGGCACCGGGGGCCGGCAGGCCGAGCGGCCCAGGCAGACCAGGGGG
>JBAURA010000471.1:0-1698 GCA_049580985.1 Chloroflexia bacterium | reverse complement strand
CCGCCATCATCGAGGCTGCTTGCGATCTCTTCACTACCGAGGGTTACGAGAACACCACCATTGCCCATGTAGCCAGGCGCGCGGGAGTGGCCGTCGGCACGGTCTATCTTTACTTCAAGAACAAGGGCGACCTCCTTTCCGCCGTCAAAGGTAGCTGGGAGCAGGAAGTGCTAGGCTCACTCATCAGCCCTGAGCTTGACAGCATCCCGTTCCACTTACGCGCCCGCCCCATGATCGAGGCCACGTTTGACATCTGTGCCCGGCACACCAACATGGTCCAGCTCATGGGCATGCAGGCCGAATTGATAGGAGATTGGCACACCAGGGCCTCCGAGCCGATTTACGCGGTATTGAAAGGCTTCCTCGAAGAAGGCATTGCCCGTGGCGCGCTCAGGCCGGTGGATACTTCCGCAGCCGCTGTTGTCATTTACGGTATGGTGAACGGCGCGCTCCTGCAATGCTTCGTGGTGGAAGGTGGAGAGCAACAGGCGCAGTATATAGAAGCGCTGGTGGACGCGCTCAATCACTGGCTGGTCAATCCCACGCTCCTATAATCCCCGCATACGCTCTCTTCCTCTTTGATATGAGATATATTACGGCGAACCTGGAATGAATGAAGTTCATTCAAGATAGTAAATGAGAAGGAGTAAGGCAATGTTCGCATGGTTAGGCAACACAATATATAAGTCGCGCTGGCTCGTTCTGGTAGGCGGGTTGGTCTTTATGGTCGCCAGCGGCATCTTCGGCACCAGCGTCTTTTCCGACCTCAAGGCGGGCGGATATGATAACCCCGCCAGCGAATCAGCCCAGGTCGAACGGCTCTTGAAAGCAGAGCTTGGCCGCTCTGACCGCGTCCTGATCGTCCTCTTCAACTCGACGGACGGTATGAAGGTAGACGACCCCGCCTATAAAACGGCGGTGGAAGCCACTTTGGCTCGCATAGACGGCCAGCCCAACGTAGGCACGATCAATACCTATTACACAACCGGCTCGGCCAACTTCGTATCCAGGGAGGGCACCGGCACCTACGCGGTAGTCGGCCTGCAAGGGGACGACGACATCCAGCTGGAGAACATGGAGCGCCTGCGCCCGCTCCTGGCGAGCAGCGCGCTCGACGTGCAACTGGGTGGCTACCCAGCAGTCAGCCAGGAGATCAACGAGGTGGTGCAGCGCGACCTTGAGCGCGCCGAAACCCTCACTTTCCCGGTCGTCTTCGTGCTCCTGGTGATCATCTTCGGCAGCCTCCTTGCCGCCTCTCTCCCTCTCCTCACGGGCGGGCTTGCCATCCTCGGCGCGTTCCTCATCCTTCGCATCACCACCGGCTTTGCCGACGTTTCCATCTTTGCCGTCAACATCATCACCATGCTGGGCCTGGGCCTCGCTATCGACTACAGCCTCTTCATGGTCAGCCGCTTCCGCGAAGAGCTTGTCCGCAACGACGGCGACGTGCGGGCCTCCCTGGTCCGCACCATGCAGACCGCCGGGCGTACGGTGATCTTCAGCGGCCTCACCGTCATGATCAGCCTCCTGAGCCTGCTGGTCTTCCCCCAGATGTTCCTCAAGAGCATGGGCTGGGGTGGGGCCGCTGCGGTCATGGTTGCCATGATTGGCGCTGTGACCGTGCTCCCCGCGATCCTCGCGCTCATGGGGCGGCGCGTGAATATGCTCACGGTGCGCTCCCTCCTCCCGCGCCGCTTC
>JBAURA010000470.1:0-7492 GCA_049580985.1 Chloroflexia bacterium | reverse complement strand
CGATGTCCCTTACCGTGACCGGCGAGCTACTGCTCAAAACAGGCATGAACAGGCACGGGGAATTGAACGTTGAGTTCTCCACCATCATCCCCACCGCCGTCAAGCTCTTTACAAGCCCGTGGGTGGTCGGCGGCTTCGCCTTCGTCTTTAGCGGCGCGCTCTTCTGGCTGGCGGTCCTCTCGCGCTGGCCCCTCTCCCTCGCTTATCCCCTCCTCTCCATCAGCTACATCATCGGCATCATCGCCTCCGTCCTCTTCCTGGGCGAGAAGATCAACCTTGTGCAGTTGGCGGGCGTATTCGTGATTATCCTGGGAGTGTTCCTGATCAGCAGGAGCAGTTGAGATGATAGACGAAAGACAAATGTCACCCACACCGTCCGCCGCCGACCCCCGCCCTATCGCGGTCGCCCCACATACCGGGCGCATACCTCACCATGCGCTCAAAGAGCTTGAGCTGGCTACCGGCACGTCGCCTTCGCAAGCTGTGCCTGTGGAAGCAGAGACGTACCACTACACCCTCTCCGTAGTCATCCCGGCCTTCAACGAGGGCGACTCGGTAGACCGTGTCATCGGCAAGATACGCGAGCTTCGACCACAGGCCGAGATCATCGTGGTGGACGACGGCTCCAAAGATAACACGTCGGACACGGCGCGCAGGGCAGGGGCGCGCGTCATACGACACCCCTACAACAAGGGCAACGGCGCGGCGGTCAAGACCGGCCTGCGGGCGGCGCACGGTGACGTAGTGCTCCTGCTCGACGCCGACGGCCAGCACCCGCCGGAGGACATCGAGAAGGTGCTGGCCCCCATCGGCGAGTACGACCTGGTGGTGGGGGCGCGCACCCGCCAGTCCGACAGCGCCTTCATCCGCAACGTGGGCAACGCCATCTTCAACGGCCTGGCGAGCTACCTGGCGGGGCGAGACATCCCAGACCTCACCTCCGGCTTCCGGGCCATGAAGCGCGACATGATCATGGAGTTTATCCACCTCCTGCCCAATCTTTACTCTTACCCCACCACCAGCACCCTCGCCTTCCTCAAGGCGGGCTACAACGTCAGGTTCGAGCCTATCGTGGCGCGCCGGGGCACGGGCCGTAGCAACACCAGGATCATCCGCGACGGCATACGCGCCATCGTCATCATCCTGCGCATTATCACCCTCTTCGCGCCGATGAAGGTATTTCTGCCTGTCAGCATAGCCCTCTTCCTGGGCGGCGTAATCTACGGCCTCACCAACATCTTCTTCTTCGGCATCAATCGCATCCCCAATGGCTCCGTTCTCCTCATCCTGAGCAGCCTCTTTATCTTCCTCTTCGGCCTCATCTCCGAGCAGATAGCCGCCATGCGCTTCGAGTCGAGCCAGAGACCGCGAGGGGCGAACGGTGGACGGTGGACGGCGGACGGTGGACCGTCAGCGCCTGATGACAATAACTCATAATTATCCTCTGCGCTCTCTGCGCCCTCTGCGGTGAAACCAGAATCCCGCATGACTGACCTTACAATCCGCAATCCGGGTGCCCCCAGGGCGACCGCAATCCGCAATTGGTCCCTGAGGATCGGCGGCACGGTCCTGTTCATAGCCCTCCTTGTATACCTCGACCTGCGCGGCGACCTGCCGCTTGAGGGCATCTTTCGTGCGCTTGGAGAGGCCAACCTGCTTCTGGTCGGCCTCTCTATCGCCCTCTACGTCGTGTTCCTGGGGGTGAAAGCCGCGCGCTGGCGGCTCGTAGCGGGCGATATGGGGATGCCGCTCACCTGGGGGCAGGCGTGGCGCATCTACGCCATCGGCCTGGCGGCGGGTACCTTCACTCCCGGCCAGGCAGGCGACGCGCTCAAAGCCTGGTATCTCCAACGCATAGGCTACGGCCTGGGCCGCGCCCTCGGCAGTTCTCTCCTCGACAGGCTGTTTGACGTGGCGGCGCTGGCTGTGCTCGGTCTCCTGGGCGTGGCTGTGTACGGCGGCATATTCGTCGGTCAGGTCCCCGCTCTTGTGGGGCTTGCTCTCCTATGCGTGGGCATGGCCGCCTTCTTCGCCTACAACCGCACCCGCCAATGGGCCGTTAACCTTGTGGCGCGCAGGCTGGCACGCACCAGGGGCCAGGGATCAGGGGCGGGGGATCAGAGCGCGGAATGGTCCCTTAGAAGCACGACTGTGACTTACGTAGCGCTACTCACCGTTGCTAGCTTTACCGTCTCGATCTTCCGCGTGTGGCTGCTCGCCGCCGGGCTTGGCGTGTGGCTCGGCCCTTTAGAGGTGTCCGGTTACGTGGGGCTGACCACCGCCGCCGCGCTGGTACCTGTGACTGTCGGAGGGATAGGCACGCGCGACGTAGTGTCGGTGCTCGTCCTGCGACAGCTAGGTTATCCGCCGGAGGTCGGCGTTGCCCTCTCAATCCTTATCCTGGCGCTCAACCTCGCGCAAGCAATAGCGGGGTGGCTGGTCTGGCTTAGATACCGAACCGAATGATCACGAACTTTACAACGCAATACCTTCCGCCTCTTCTGCTGGCCGTCATCATTGCGTTGGCGGCTCTGCTCCTGCTCTCCTGGCTATCACGGCGTGGGATTGCCACGCGGCTTTGGGGCGCTGTAGTGCGCTATTGGGGGCCGTTGGTGTTCCTATTCGCCGTCATCCTCTTCATCGTGGCGTTCGGCACGTTCCTCGTGCGCCAGACGAGTGTTTCGCAGATACGCTCCGATGAACTGAGAACGTTTAACTCTCCGGCCAACCTGATAACTACCGGCCTATTGACGGTCGTTCGACTCGACAATGAGAATTACCCCATCCAGGCTCCACAAGAGCCTCAAGAGGACAGCTTCGATAGAAACAAAATCGTCTTATCGCCTGGGACAAAAAGTGCTTCTAACTTGATCTCGATAGACCCAGGACAAACCTATCGATACAGTATGGAAGCGGAAACAATGGTGAAAGATGCCCCTGTTCCGGATGCCAGGGTCCAGGTACGCCTCTTGTGGTTTGATGCGGCGCTTACTCTCTTGTCCTGGGATGATCGTCCTTCCTTCCCCGCACATGGCCGCTCAGGGCGCACCAATGATACCGCGTTCTACTCCGAGATAAGCGTGGCCCCTGCTAAGGCAGCCTACGTCCAACTTGAGGTCAGGAACGGCGATAGTGGCGGCCTTTGGATACTAATTCGGAATCTACAGTTCTCACAAGAAGGCGTCTACGTCGAGCCTCATCCCCACGCCACCTCCGGCAGCCTCGCCTTCTCCTTCGACTGGGAGACCGCTATGGGCGGGGCCGTCCACTCCAAAGGCGACGAAATACACGACGTAGCGGGCGCGGTGCAGCACGGCCTGGAGATGCGTGAGGGAGCCAACTGGCTCAACGAGCTATTCGTCACCAACCACATCAGCGCGACGTTCTACGGCACTGGCTACAACCTGCTCGACGGCAACACCGAGCGCCGGACCTTCAACGGCGACCCTACCTACAAATGGGCAACACCCAAGAACGGCTGGCACTCCGAATACTGGCTCACTCACCCCTGGTTCAGCGACGACCCTTTCGGCACATACGAAAGCGACCCGGCCTGGTACTTCGGCGACCAGACCCGCGCCCTCCTGGCCACCGGGCACGAGATCGCGCCTCACACCTTCGCCCACATCTACGTGCGCGGCTCCAATCCACAGGAACTGGTGGCCGATCTGGACGAATGGATCGACCACGCAAAGCTGGCGGGCGTACCCCCACCTACCACCTTCGCTTTCCCCTGGCGCAGCAGCAACTCTCTCACCACCGACTTCTACGACGTTCTCTCCAGCCGGGGCATACGCGCCGTGACGCGCATCTACGCACCCGACATGAAGGACCTCTATACGCTGGGCAACGCGGTCGTCTACACCGACATAAAGTACGCGCAGACCTACCCCGATATGCCGGTCATGCCCGACTTCCTGCTAGGCTCACCCTCGGCCAGCGCGGGCGAGGAAGCGGGAGGCGCTCCCATTACCCGCGAACAGGGCCTGGCGGTCATCAGGGAGATCATTGCCCGCCGGGGCACGACCTCCTTCTGGCAGCACCCTGAGCAGCTAGCTAGCGACCCGGCCTTCGACGTTGTGCGCCAGGCATGGGGGGATGTGGTCGAGGAAGCAGCCCGCGAGCGCGATAACGGCAGGCTCTGGATAGCCACCGTCGCCGACATCACAGCCTATCAGCGCGACATGATGAGCGTCACGGCCACTCTGCAACCACCCGATGCTGCCGGCGGCAAATGGCGGGTCGAGGTCCGCAACGACTCCGGTAAGGAGCTACGCGGCGTTACCCTCACCCTGCCCGGCGAAGCATCTACCGTCACGGGCCAAACCCGCACGGTACAATCGGTGTCGCACCCCGACCCCGGCAAAACACGCCTGGGCGCGCCGGGCCAGCTCGCCGGGCCGACCCGACAGTTGGTGCTGGCAACCCTCGCCCCCGGCACAACCGCCATCGAAGTCGAATGGGTAGATGGGCAGGAGCCTTTACAGTGACAGGGCAGTGGAGGGCCGCCGTAGGGAAGCACAGGCGCTTGACCTTGCTTGCAGCCACTCTCCTGTTAGCGGTCCTGGCACTCTGCGGCATCTACCACTTTCAGCGAACGGCCACTATCGACCTCGGAGCACCGGGAGATACCCCTTTCGTCGCAGGCTTCTTTGCCGACGAGCCGGACCTCGATTACCGCTACAGGTGGAGCAAGGGCCGCGCCCAGGTAGCCTTCACAGGCATGGGATCCGCCGCGCCTATCCGCCTATCGGTGCGCGCGCAGGGGCCGCGTCTGCCCGCGCCGGCCTCACCAACCACTGCTACGCTGGCACTAAATGGGGTCAGGCTGGAACCAGCGGAGATGGCCCTGTCCAACGAAGTGCGCGTGTACGAATTTGAGTTGCGCCCGCCCTCCCTGCCCGCACGCTCGTTTTCGCCGCCATACACCCTGCTACTGGATGTCAGCACTTTCAGGGCTTCCGATGGCCGCACCCTCGGCGCGAAGGTAGACTACGCTACGCTCCGGCAGTCAGAAGATGGCTTCAATCTGCCACCCCTGGACGTTGTGCTGTGGACGCTCATCTGCTTTGCCGGGCTTGTGGCGCTGCTTTCTCCACTCCCATATCGTGTTGCTGCCTGGCTGGCCGCGCTTGGCGTCGTTCTGTACGGCATAGCGTTCATGGCGAATACGCCCTACTCAGCCGCTTATGTGCCGGTGCTTTCCATCGTGCTCGCTATAGCAGGCATCCTTACCTGGCAGACACGAAATATCGGCAGACTCCTGGCCGCGCTGGCGAAGTGGCGGGTAAGCTGGGAGAAGGCAGAGGCCGCACGCTTACAGCCCGCCGTCATCGCCATGCTCGTGGCCCTCGCCCTCTTCGCCGCGCTCGCGCTCTGGACCCTCCCGCAGGTGGTCTGGATCGGACACGCCGACTATGCTGAGAATGCCAACGTCGCCCGCAACATGGTCGAGGGGCGCGGCCTCACGGTCGATTACACGGCCCAGTTCTACGAGGACCGGCCCGGTATCTCCCACCCGGCCGAGACGTGGCCGCTCCTCCAACCGCTCCTGATCGCGCCCTTCTTCGCCCTGTTCGGGCCTGAGACGTGGGTCGCCAGGCTGCCCAACCTCGCCATCCTCCTCGCGCTGGCGTGGGGTGTGTTCGCCGCAGGCTCGCGGCTGTGGGATAGTCGGGTTGGCCTCGTCGCCGGCCTCCTGACCCTCCTCCACGCCTACTTCTTCAACTCCATCCTCTATCCAATCAACGACCTGGCCTTCACGGCTACCTTCTTCGCGCTAACCTACCTGGTGTTTCGGACGGTGGACGGCGGACGGTGGACGGGGGGCAATGGAAATTACGAATTACGAATTACGAATTACGAGGGCGGCAAGAAATCCAAAATTCAAAATCCAATATCCAATATCCAGATCGGCCTGTTGGCCGGGCTGCTGGTTTGGAGCAAGCCTAGCGGCGCGGTCTTATTGGTTGGGTTGGTGCTGTGGGTGGTGTGGAATTGGTGGCGGCGGGGCAAAGTTGCGGAGGATGGGCAGGCTGAGAGAGTTGGCTTTCGAGCCTTGCCCTGGCGCGCGATCTTCGTCGCGGGCGGGGCTTTCGGGCTTGTGCTGCTGCCGATGCTTGTGCGCAATCTGCTAGCCTTCGGCGTGCCCTTTTACAGCACCGAGGGGCTGGACGCCTGGATACTGCGCTACTGGCCTTTTTACGAGTGGGAGCATATATATCAGTATTACGTGGGCAGCGAGTTGCCGCACCCCCGGTGGGTGGTGGGCGGCAAGTTCGGGTACCAGAACCTCTTCGACGCTATAGGGATCAACTTCCGTTGGGTATGGGACAAAGGGGTCATGGGCGCGGTATCGAGCAGCGAGTTCGTGATTGGGCCAACAGCGCTTGTGGGGGCGTTCCTGGGGATGCTTGTTGCGCCCAGGCGCGCGCTTCGGTTGGCGGGGATGGCCCTCTTCAGTATCGCTATCTATGCCCTATTCGTGCTGCTCTACTGGCATTTCGAGGGGCGGTATTTCCAGGTCGCTATACCCTGGCTTTATTTGTTGCTGGCGGGCGCGGTGGTGTGGGTCGCCGACCTCGCGGGCGAGGTTGTACGTGGTATTGTGGGGCGGGTCGTGTCTACATTGCTCATGTCGGCCATGGCCGCAGGGTTGCTGTGGCCGCAGGTGGAAGCGATAGGCAACTTCCTGGTCTACGATACTCGCCCCACGAGCTTCACGGTGGCTATGGAGTGGCTGGGGGGCAACAGCCTGCCCAGCGACGTGGTGATGACCCGCGACCCGTGGGAGCTAAACTGGCACACGCGCCGACGGGCGGTGATGATACCGTTCGACGACCGGGAGACGATCCTGCGCGTGGCTCGCCAGTACGGCGTCACTATGCTTCAGCTTGGTGGGCCCACGGATGGCATAGATGTCGATGCCTGTCCACCGAACGCGGATGCGGCCTCCTTCCCAACGGGTTCGCGCCCGGCGCTGGGGAAGCTCTACTGCGGGTACGCGCTACCGGGGTTCACCCTCGTTTACAAGAATGGCGATCTGACTGTTTACAGGCTCTCACCAGCACAAGAGTGAGCGCGCATACTCACTCTTGTGTTATGTAAAGTTCTTACGCTGCTACGGGCAGGCTCTCGTCCTGGTAGTCGTTGCGCACCAGGCGGAGGGCGGCCACGGCGGGCGTTGTGGGGGGGTTGGGGCCGAGGATGCGGGCGTAGGCGGCCTGGCGCTTGGGACCGAAGCCGGGCAGCTTGATCACCTCTCCGCGCCTTGCCGCGTCGGCAAGCTCGGCTGGCGAGCGCACCCCTAGCTCCTTGTGCAGCCGCACGGCCAGCTTAGGCCCAATGCCATGCACGTTCATCAGGTGGTCCACGGCGGGCGGCAGGTCGGCCCTAAGCTCCACGTAGAAGTTCATCGTGCCTTCGCGCACCAGCTCCCTGATCTTGCTCCCCAGGCGCTTGCCCAGGTCCAGCCTGGGCCACTGCTCTTCGT
>JBAURA010000469.1:0-4676 GCA_049580985.1 Chloroflexia bacterium | reverse complement strand
AGGATCTCCTAGTGCTAACCCAAGTTGTCGGTTGTCGGTTGTCAGTTGTCGGTTGATGGTTTCTCTTGCGGATTGGTGGAACCATAATTGCTTATTTATCGTTAATTCTCATAGGCCAGTGTCGATTGTCAATGAGCGGATGCTAAAAACTGACAACCGACAACTGACAACCGACAACTGACAACCGACAACCGACAACCGACAACTTGGGTTAGCACTAGGAGATCCTTTCATGCAGCGATTGCTCAGGTACGTGGTGGTATTTTCGGTGGTGGCGTTGGGCCTCTTGTCAGTAGGTAGTCTTGCTTTCGCCCAGGCTGGACAGTCGCTTGGCATCGCCGGGGCAGGCTGGAGATTGGCCGAGTTGCAGCGCGCGCCGGGGGATGTGCGCGACACGTCGGACGTGACTATCACGTTGAACTTCGACGGCCAGGGGGAGGCTTCAGGCCAGAGCACGTGTAACGGCTACTCCACGACGTACCAGCAGGGGCCGGACAACACCCTGACCTTCGGCAACATTCTCTCGACCAAGCGTGCATGTATGGAACTGGACCTCGAGATCGAGTATTACAATGCCCTCCAGGGTGTGTCTACGTACAATCTCGATAACGCTACCCTCAAGCTCTTTTACAACAACGGAAATGGCGTATTGACGTTCGAGTCGGCCCCGGCCCCGGTCATAGGTATGCCCCAAACAGGCGCGGGCTTCGCGGATGTCGCGCCCTTCGCGGTCCTCGGTGTGTCGTTGGTGCTGCTGGGTGCAGGCTTCCTCGTGTGGCGGCGTTCCGCCGACCTCGCCTGATATTATCGTAGGGGCGGACCCGTATGTTCGCCCTCTCATGCACATTAATGTAGGGGTAACACATGCCTCAATGCTGTCGCATCAAGAATTGAGATCCGTAGACCGTAGGGGCGAACCCGTGTGTATGCCTGGTTGCTGAGCCGTCAAGATCGGGGTCGGGATAAAGGGCGGACACACGGGTCCGCCCCTACGATATTCATGCGATACCATTGAGGCATGCCTCTCCCAGCCCTGGAAGGGCGCAAGAAAGTAGCCACATGGCGTTAGCCTGTGGACCATCCACCACCATTATTCTGAGTAGCCCCGGAGGGGCGTAAGAACAGAGGAGAAACCCCTATCTTACGCCCCTCCGGGGCTAGGCATATCCACTTGTCTCATATCCACAGGCTAACGCCATGTGGCTACTTTCTTGCGCCCTTCCAGGGCTAATCCCCTAATCTCTGAGGCTTGAGCCGAAGACTGTCGCCGGGTGGCTACTCTATTATGCCTTGCAGAGGCTGGACTTCGGATTGGCTACACTTTGCAGCCTTTCTCCGTACGGTTTATACTGGCGCTCATAAGATGATGCTATCGAGCGAAAGGTACAGGTCAACCTATGCCCATCTATGAATATTTCTGTTCGCAATGCAAATCTGCTTTCGAGAAGCTACGCCCGATGGGTGCGAGCGACGCCGAGGTATCGTGCCCGCGTTGCGGCTCGAAGGTTCGGCGTATGCTTTCCGTTGTGGCCGCGGTCAGTCGCAACTCCGAGGCCCGGCAATCGTACGGTGGTGGGTGCGGATGCGGTGGGAATTGTGGGTGCGGACGGCACAATTAGCATGCGGTTGTGCGCTCACAGGCCACGTGCTATAATAAAGATTAGCCCTTATAAGGAGTGCGCCGGCTAATGTTGAATCGAGCCGAACCGTCAGGCGGAATATCGACGCTCCCCAACGACCTGCGAGAGCAGGCAGGCCCCGCCTATCTGACCACCATCGGCCTGGAAGTACACGCGCAACTCCTTACCGAGAGCAAGATGTTCTGCGGATGTAGCGCGAACATCGCCTACGCTCCCCCTAACTCCCACGTCTGCCCGGTCTGCATGGGCATGCCAGGCACCCTACCCGTGATCAACTCCGAGGCTGTGCGCAAGACCCTGCTCACCGGCCTCGCCCTCCATTGCACGATCCCGGCTCTCTCCAAGTTCGACCGCAAGAACTACCCCTACCCCGACCTGATGAAGGGCTACCAGATCTCGCAGTACGACCTTCCCTTCTGCCAGGACGGCTACCTGGACGTCGAGGATACGGACCCCAGGGGGAAGATCACGCGCACCTTCCGCGTGGGCATTATACGTGCCCACCTGGAGGAGGATACGGCGCGGCTCATGCACCGCACCGGCCCCGGCGGCACGCCTTACAGCCTGATGGATGTGAATCGCGCGGGCGTGCCCCTGATGGAGGTGGTATCGGCCCCCGACATAAACTCGCCGGAAGAGGCCGAGCTTTACCTGGTGCAATTGCGCCATATGCTGCGCTGGCTTGGCGTGTCGACGGGCAACATGGAGGAGGGCGCTTTCAGGTGCGACGCCAACGTGTCGGTGCGCCCCGCGGGGCAAGAGGAGTACGGCACGAAGGTCGAGATCAAGAACATGAACTCGTTCAAAGCGGTGGTCGCGGCGCTGAAGTACGAAGTCGCCCGGCAAAGCGCGATGCTCGAACGTGGAGAGCGCATCGTGCAAGAGACGCGAGGCTGGGACGACGCGCGCAACATTACGATCTCGCAGCGCACCAAGGAGCAGGCGCACGACTACCGCTATTTCCCCGAACCCGATCTGCCCCCGCTCACCTTCACGCCGGAGCAGGTGGAAGACCTGCGCGCTCAATTACCGGAGCTGCCGGATGCTCGCCGTGACCGCTTCATGAGCCAGTACGGCCTGTCGGCATACGACGCCAACCAGCTTGTCGCGACACGAGGCACCGCCGATTACTTCGAGCGCGTGGTCGAGGGCACCGGCGAGGCTAGGGAGCGCGCGCGCATCGCCGCCAGCTTCGTGGTGAACGACCTGGCTCGCCTTTTGAGCGAAGAGAGCGGCTCCATAGAAGAATGCAGCCTCCAACCGGATACGTTGCGGGAACTGGTGGACCTGGTAGCAGCAGGCACGATCAACCGCACCATCGCTAACGGCCTCCTCCCCGAGCTCTTCAGAGAAGGTGGCTCGCCCAAAAATATAGTTACCGAGCGCGGGCTGGCGATCCTGCGCGACGAATCGGCCCTGGAACAAGCGGTAGACGAAGCAGTTGCCGCCAACCCGAAGGCGGTAGCCGATTACCTGGGCGGCAAAGAGAGCGCCATAGCTGCGTTCCTCGGCCCCATAATGCGAGCAACCAAAGGCCAGGCCGACTCCGGCATGGCCCGGGAGTTGCTCAAGCGGAAATTGGAAGGAATGCGGGATGGGGATTAGGGGATAGGGATTGGGGATTAGTAAGTTCGTTTCCAATCCCTAATCCCTATCCCCTAATCCCTGCCCCGCCTTGACGGCCATAATCAACACTCAATGAGGAGAAAAGACCAATGTCGGCAGAACAGATGAATAAGCCCAACCCTTACCAGGTGGCGGTCGAGCAGTTTATGACCGCTGCCGACAAACTCAACCTCGAAGACGGGATGAAGCAGATACTCTCCAAGCCCAAGCGAGAGTTCACGGTGAACTTCCCGGTGCGTATGGACGACGGCTCCTTCCGGGTCTTCACGGGCTATCGCGTGCAGCACTCCCTCACCCGTGGCCCCGCTAAAGGCGGCATCCGCTACCACCAGGACGTTACGTTGGACGAGGTGAAAGCCCTCGCCATGTGGATGACGTGGAAGTGCGCCACCGTCGGCATCCCCTACGGCGGCGGCAAGGGCGGCGTGATCGTTGACCCGAAGCTGTTGAGCCTGGCCGAAGTCGAGCGCCTCACCCGCCGTTTCGCCGCCGAGATCGCCCCCATCATCGGCCCGGAGGTGGACATCCCGGCCCCCGACGTCAACACCAACTCGCAGACGATGGCCTGGATCATGGACACTATCTCGATGATGCGCGGCTATCCCATCCCCGGCCTTATCACCGGCAAGCCGATTGCCAGCCAGGGTTCGCTGGGCCGCAACGAAGCCACCGCGCGCGGTCTACAGTACGTGGTGCGCGAGGCGGTCAAAGTGAAGGGGATGAGCCTGGAGGGCGCTCGCGTGGTGGTGCAGGGCTATGGGAACGCAGGCGCTATCACGGCACGCCTCCTCAGCGAGGATGGAGCGATAGTGATCGCGGTCTCGGACAGCAAGGGCGGCATCTACAACTCGAAGGGGATCGACCCGGTGGGCGCGCTGCGGCACAAGCAGGAGCACGGCACCCTCTCCGGCTTCGCAGGCTCCGACGACGTCACCAACGAGCAGATCCTGGAGATCGAGTGCGACATCCTGGTGCCCGCCGCTCTTGAAAGCGTAATTACCGAGCAGAACGCCGACCGCATCAAGACCAAGATGATCGCGGAAGCCGCCAACGGCCCCACCACCCCCGAAGCCGACCGGTTACTCTACGAAAAGGGGGTCATGGTGCTGCCCGATATCCTGGCGAACGCGGGCGGGGTGACCGTCTCGTACTTCGAGTGGGCGCAGAACATCCAGGGCTACTATTGGGCCGAGGACGAAGTCAACGAGAAGCTGGAGCGAGTCATGAAGCGCTCCTTCAGGGATGTGCACGAGACCTCCGACAACAGTTCGGTGGACCTGAGGACAGGCGCGTATATGCTCGCCATCTCCCGCGTAGCCGAGGTTACCCGCCTGCGCGGAATATTTCCGTAGCTGCGCGACGAAGGACGCATACGAAAGACGAAGGACGAAGGCAATAGCGCCTTCGTCC
>JBAURA010000468.1:0-2056 GCA_049580985.1 Chloroflexia bacterium | reverse complement strand
AAACGTGCTCGGATGTACCGAGGATCATCGCTTTCAAAACACAAGGCAGCAGTCGCATCCATCCAAGATAGATATAAATTGCGGCGAAACCCGATGCTCTTATCCATGTCACACGCTCTGCTCTTTTGTAATTGTAACAAGCGGCACAATCATCTCCTCGATGCTAAGGCCGCCATGACTTACTACTTTCTTACCAGCCTGCACGAAGGCTTTTCGACCTTTTGGCATGAGCACCCATGTATCAGCAGGAAGGACGCTGTCATTGTGCCACAGAACTGTATCAGGGTAAAGGGATTGCACATTCTCAGCCGTGGGGCCATCGCCATAGAGCCGTGCCCTCTTGCTTCGCGTGTCGGCCACGACGCCTTCTTGCGGCTGGCCCATGCCTATTGCCTCTACGTGCCCATGGTCACTGGTTAGGGTCACCATGTAGTCACACGCAAGTAGGGTGTCAAGGAGGCCCGCAAGCCAAAGGGATTCACGGCCCTCCAAGGTATCCGGCTTGAGCCAGTTGCGTAAGTTCGAATGTAGGTCGGAAAGAGTATGAGCTCCATGCACCATTTCGTCGATGGAGGTGTTAATCAAACAGAGAACTTGAGTACGCTGGCTATCTATGACCGAGGGGTACGGTTGCCCGAGACTATCTGAGATTCTGGCATAGGCTACGGAATTGGCGGGTAGATCGCGTGCAGTCCAAAAGTCGACCCAGCCGCTCTCTTCTCGCTTGCCATCTTTGATGCTGCCCCCAAAATCAGTGAACTGAGCGGGAGGCCTACCACTAACGAGCGCCTGCCGTGATATGGCTGTGATCGTAGGCAGCTGCGCCAACAGTAACTTCTCATCGAAGACCCACTCCGGACGCCTAGCTTGCAATGTGGATCGTATTTGCAGCCAAGCTGCCAATGACATTCCGTCGAGGATGACAAGTGCCAGGCGCTTTTGATTATCGAGTTCCTTCTTGTATTCCAGCCAAGTAGGTACGTGAAATAAGTGGTGCGGCTCGGGGAGAATGTGGGTAGCATGAGGAGTATAGTTGGTCTCTAACCATGCGCCGAACTTTGTGTCGAGTAAGTTTTGCAGATCAGTATAGTGCAGTAACTGGTCCCTCTTATGATGCAAGTCGCGATCATGGCGGAGTGTCGAAAGCTCTGCCCAGGCACGGGCTATGGCTTGCCAGTCTCTCCAATCGAGAGCGCTTTCTCGCAACGTGTGATCCAAGCGGAGCAAGCCTTCCGCAAATCTTCCAACAGCACTATCTTCGGGAGTTTCAGCAATGGCCCAGCGTGCCCAGTCAGGGATGCCAGAGGGTTGCGCAACCTTCAGCGGAGTGAGAGTGCCCGTACGAACCAGGCGCGGCAACAGGTCCTGTAAGGAAAGGTCACTATTGAAAGGAAGGGGACGGCTTACTGTGTATGTCGCCGCTGGTTCGTCGATGCGGTTGCCCTGAGCCCGCAGGTAGGCAGCCCATGAGCCTTGCACGAAGTGCCTAAAGACGTCCTTGTCAGCTAACATATCTTGTAGGGGCCAGGTGGCAAGGTGTGGATTGCGCTGAAGCTGGTTGAGTAGGTAGTTAGCAAGGAGAGGAGCCATAGGATCGTTCGCTGCATGGTAGTCATCGAGCCAGGAAATAAGCCTCGACTGGCTGACTTGCCTGGATGAAAGATCAAAGACGGTTTCTAGCAGATAAGCGATGGTGTCGTTGTAAGAAAGAGGGTTGGCTGGAGAAGAATCATTTTGCTGAGTTTGGCTCAAGCGGCGGAGTTGGTTGGACGTGAGCGTTCTGAGGACCGGATAGGATAGGTTGGGGAAGAGCTTATGAAGCGCAAGTTCGACATGGTAGCCCTGCTTCCACAGGTCGTAGGGGAGGGTGTTTAGAGGTTCGGGCGTGATGATGACGAGGGGCCTATCGGCGGTGAAAGGGAGGGAGCGCTGGGCATGGTAACGCAGAGCAACGGGATCGGCTTCTTGGAGCAAGTGAAAGCCGCGTGCTTGCAGCACCGAGCGGAGTGATGTATCCGCAAGCACGCCATCAGGGTCGTATGCCAGGGTAAGGGGG
>JBAURA010000467.1:0-3634 GCA_049580985.1 Chloroflexia bacterium | reverse complement strand
GTGGATGAGTTGCACGTATTCTTGAATAACTATCCTGCAACCCCGAAATATCTCCAGAACCCAAAAATATCTGTATACCGGAGTCAGGACTATCATGATCTGGGAGATGCGGGGAAATTCTTCACCGTTGGAAAAAAACGAGGCTTTTACCTGGCTATTGATGATGACATCATCTATCCAGAAGATTATGTGTGGAAACTTGTTAATGAGATCAGGGGCAACATCCGTGCGGGCCGGAGAGTGGCGGTAGGACTCCACGGAAGGATCATGCACGAACATGTCGAGCATTATTACCGGGGTCACACCAGAATGTTTCACTGTGCTTCCGCTTTGGAAGGGGAACGAGCAGTTCATGTTCTCTCAACCAACGCGGTGGCTTTTCATACCGATGATTTGCCGATAACAATCAACGATTTCAATGGTCCGAAAAATATGGCAGACATTCACTTCAGCATCGCATGTCAGAAACACGACGTTGGCTGTGTCGTTCTTCCTCATCTGGCGAGCTATGTGAAAATCCAAAGTATACCAACTGCCAGGACTATATGGGGTCGTTACCGCAACAACGATCAAGTTCAGACCGACCTCTACAACAGTTGGAAAGCGTGGCAAATTCGAGTTCAAAACTAGGCATTGGTGAGGTCCAAAATGGCGCAACAATCCTCGATATCTGAGCCGCTCGTGAGTTGTCTATGCGTTACGGAAGGACGCTCGATGTTTATACCCTGGTTGCTATGGTGCTTTGACCGCCAAACCTGGCCGAGGCGCGAGTTAGTGATCGTGGATAGCTCTCCCGAACCGTGTCATATAGTAGAGCGAGATGGCCCACGGGCGGTCAGAGTGGTCCCCGCCCCGCCGGGAAGCGGCGTGGCAAGCAAGCGAAACCTCGCCCTGCGCGAGGCCGCCGGCGAGTTTGTCGCCTGGTTCGATGACGACGACTGGCAGCATCCTGAGCGGTTGGCCTTGCTGGTAGAGGCGCTGCGTAGCGGTGCAGTGTGCGCCGGGTCCCGACGGGCCTGGTTTGTAGACCTGACCACCCGCCGCTGTGAAGCCTATGCCGGGTTCAAAGGCCGTGTGGTCTTCAACAGCGCCTTATTCAGCCGTGAGACTGCGCAGAAGATCGCCTTCCAGGAGAACCTGCGCAGCGCCAGCGATACACCTTGGATGGCTTCTCTGATGTCCGCGCATCCGGGCGGAGTTGTCTTGCTTGATCGGCAGGACCTGTTCTTTTGGCTGTGCCACTCCACGAACCTGAGCAATTCAGCCCGTCGTAAGCGATTCAGCGAACCATTGGGGCGCTTGAAGACCCTCGTCGGATCAGAAGCGTGGGGCGATACCAGCGAAGCTTTGGATGCGCTACACAACCGTCTTGCCCAATCAGCCCCCGTGCAGACGGGGGCCACGCTCCCGAAGAAGCAACCAATAGCCCAATTGCCCCAAGAAACACGTGTGCCCACCGCGCACGTTCTTCAAGCTCGATCAAGAAGCGATAATGAAGCCAAAGACCCTGTAACTCCCGTGGCGGCGATGGTCAAAGCCACCGTGTTGGATGCCCCCTACCTTGGGACGATGGTGCGGCACATGCTCTCCCAGGCTCGCTACCCCTTCACCGAGCGGGTGGTTGTGGTCGACCGACGTGTGGATTTTTCGGGTAAGTACCAGCATCGGCCGCGTCTGGGCCAGCAAGCGCTGGACCGTGTCCTCGAAGGATTGTTGGACGATAGAGTGATCGACGCTGTACACGACGTGGACATACGCCCACAAGTGATAACAGAAATCATGGGACGCTACTTCGTAGAGCAGGCTGGGAGGGTGCCCACCCATGCTTCTACGGGTGGGCCGATCTACGCCACGCTGTTCGGACTGGAGACGATGAGTTGCGACTATGTAGTGCAGATGGATGCCGACATGTTCTTCCACACCGGACCACAAGGCTGGGTGAAGCGGGCACTGAGTCTGATGCAGGACGACCCTCAATTATGGCTGATGATGACCCACCCGGGGCCGCCTGCTGGCCCGCCTGGAAGCAGCCTGGGCAGGACCAACAGCCCCCGGGCGACATGGGACAGCGATCTATATCTATGGCGGTTTCGCCAGGCAACGACACGCTACTTTTTGTGCGACCGGCGCCGGATACGCAACCGGCTAAGCCCAATCTTCCAGGCAGGTGGCTGCGCCCCGCTGGAGCAGTGTATCAGCCAGGCGCTACAACGCTACGGTGCTTCGCGTGGTGCGCTGGGCGATCTTGAAAGTTGGCACTTACATGCCTGGTACCACGGTGACCCCTTCCCCCGGTGGGCACTGGCCCTGGTAGAACTGGTTGAAAGAGGTTCGTTCCCGGATCTCCAGAGAGGGGAATACGACCTACGCCTTGACCGCGAAATGGTTCGCAAGCAGTGGAGATCCCTTATATCCGATCTGCAATCAGCTTCGAACAAAACCAATGCAAACGAAACTGATACCATAAATGAGCGCGTCGCCCGCAATACCGCCGACAACTCAAATACGAGCCGCAGTGATCTGCGCCGAAAAGCCTATTCCACCACTAACCCGGCCAAACGGCCTCCGGCGGCTCAGTCGCCAGGCCCCGCTGTCGAACAGGCGGGGGAGGCGCTCATCGCAGTTGTCATCCCGGTGCGTAACCGGACAGGGCAATGCCTGCGCAACACCCTGGCGAGTTTGAACTGGCAGAGCACAGGTCGTCCGGCGCAGGTCATAGTCGTCAGCCACGGCAGCTACGCAGAAATTGATCGGGAATTGCAGGGCATATGCGCCGAACAGGGCGCTGACCTCATAACTATCGGCACTTCGAGTCAACCGTGGAACAAACCGCTGGCGCTGAATACTGGCATCCGCAAGACGCGTTCTGACCTGCCTTTCGTTATGACAATGGACGCCGATATGATCCTCGCACCAAACTTCCTGGCGGTCGTCCTGGAACGCCTGCGACGTCAGCCCCCAGCCCTGGTGCTATGCGGCAGCTCTGACCTGCCGCAGCATGTTGTCCTCCCCTCTGATCCAGCCGATCTGCGGCGGGCTTTTGATAGTCTACACCAGTATGCCCGTTTGCGCAGCCACATGGGGACGGGCGGCGTACAAGCTGCGGCGCGTTCTTTCTTCTTCGAGATACGAGGCTACGATGAAGACTTCCTGTGGTGGGGCGCAATGGACGGCGACATCGTCAACCGTGCCCAGATGATGCGCCTGCATATCGAATGGGTGGAAGAGCGGACCGTAATGCTGCACCAGTGGCATCCGCGCAAGCACTCCATTCTGCAAGATGCCCATGACATTGAGCAGGCCAAAAGGTGCTGGGAGCGCAACCATGTGCTAGTCCGATCTCGTGCGCACACCCCCCATCGCAATCCCCAGAGTTGGGGCGGTAACTCTACCTAGACTCCAACTGCCCAAGGCGAAATATCACCTACTTGGACACATATCCGAAATACATTGATATGTACGTGCTGGTCAGGCTTGCAGTTAAGCGCCTATTGGTAACTTACGACCTTGAAGTTTGGGAAGTATCAGAAGCTCTAACTAGACACGATGTCTCTCGCTAAAATGTCGTATACTTGACGCGTGAAGCACAGCGTTTAGGCGTGGATAGCTTCGGATCAGAGGGTCGGGGGTTTGA
>JBAURA010000466.1:0-23122 GCA_049580985.1 Chloroflexia bacterium | reverse complement strand
CCCCCTTCTCGTGGGCAAAAAATAACGAGTACGAAAGTACTATAAGGAAGTAACAAAGTTGTGTGGATATTTACTTGCTTTTAATAAATGAAATGGATATACTCATATACATTCTTTCGCACTTCCGGGCGCCGGAGGTATGCGAAGGGAGATAGAAAGCGGCAAGGCTGCGAATGACGAGTCGGCCCAACGACTTGGTGACAACATAAACCACACGCTCAGCACGGAGTTACTGGATGTAGGGCGCGTATTTAGCGCACTTACATTGAGTAGCCTCTAGAGCGCTGTGGTCTTTTTGTTTGCTATGGTGCACGAGGGGAGAGGCTCACATGCCATGTGCTTGCCGGATCGAGGGAAAGGGAAGAGGAGTCATAGAGAAGGAGAATAGGCATGCAAAAACACCGTCGTAGTCGACTCGTACAGCTAGGGGTAGCGGTGCTGATGGCACTGGTGCTGGCCCAACTGGGAGTGTGGATAGGCTCACAGAGGGTACAGGTGGCCGCCACCCTCTCGGATGATACTCCGATGATGGCCTCGGTCGCGGGCGCGCCCGCCGGCCAGGACAGAGGAGCTGTGGCAGATGCCCCGGCGTTCGAGACGGGGGAGGCTGTGATGCACGACGTGTCGCCGCCTCTGCGCGACATCCCGCCCGTGCCGGTCGAACCCTGGAAGGTTTCCAGGGAGATGCCTGAGCCGAAGGGCGAGGGGCAGGTAGGCGGCAAGGTCCCGCCCGATGTAGCGGACCCTGTTGTCCAGACCTCCTTCGGAAAAGGCGGCGGTGTAGGGCTTGACATTCCATCCCCTGCCGTCAACTTTGAGGGGATCAACAACCGCAACGGCGTATATCCCCCCGATACCAACGGCGACGTAGGGCCGAACCACTACGTGCAGATGGTCAACCTGTCGCTCCAGGTATTCAACAAGAGCGGTGGGTCGCTCTATGGGCCTGTGAACTCCAACACGATCTGGTCCGGCTTCGGCGGCTCTTGCCAATCCCGCAACGACGGCGACCCCATCGTGCTGTACGATCCCATGGCCGACAGGTGGCTGGTTTCCCAGTTCACCTCGGCCAACCCCTACGGCGAGTGCATCGCTATCTCGACTTCGCCCGACCCGACCGGCTCCTACTATCGCTACTTCTTCCAGTTCAGCACCACCACCTTCTACGACTACCCGCACCTGGGAGTATGGCCCGACGGCTACTACATGGGCGCCAACCGCTTCACGGGCAACACCTATAACGGCGGCGTGGCGGTGGTGTTCGACCGCGCCAGGATGCTTCAGGGCCTGTCGGCTACCTTCCAGGCGTTCAACATGAGTAGCACCTACGGCACGCCCTTCCCCTCCGACCTGGATGGGGCAACGCTGCCGCCCGCCGGCTCGCCCAACTTCTTCCTCACGCGTGGCACGAACCTGCTGCGCCTCTTCAAGTTCCAGGTGAACTGGGCCACGCCCTCTAGCTCTACCTTTACCGGGCCGACCAACCTGGCTACGGCGGCCTTCAGCGTGCTCTGCGCGACCACACGTAACTGCATAGACCAGCCGAGCACGACCGTCAACCTGGACGCTATCGGGGACCGGCTGATGTACCGCGTGGCGTACCGCAACCTGGGCACGCACGAGTCGCTCGTGGTGAACCACACCGTCAACGCGGGTAGTGGGATAGCGGGCGTGCGCTGGTACGAGCTGCGCAACCCCAACGGGGCCGCCACCATACACCAGCAGGGGACCTACGCGCCAGACTCCACCAACAGGTGGATGGGCAGCGTGGCGATGGACCGGCAAGGCAACATGGCGATGGTCTACAGCGTGTCATCGGCCAGCGTCTATCCGGGCATACGCTACACGGGCAGGCTGGCGACCGACACGCTCGGGCAGATGCCGCAGGGGGAGGCCACCCTCATGGCGGGCACCGGCGCGCAGACCGGCACCGCTTCGCGCTGGGGCGACTACGCGATGATGGCCGTTGACCCCGTGGACGACTGCACATTCTGGATGACCACCGAGTATGTGCAGACCACGGGCGCCACCAACTGGCGCACGCGCATCGGCTCGTTCAAGTTCCCCGGCTGCACAGGCGGCCCTGTTCCCACGAACACACCCACGAACACGCCTACGAACACCCCGACTAACACGCCTACGAATACGCCGGGCACCGGGCCGACAAATACGCCTACCAACACGCCGACTAACACGCCTGTGCCGGGCGGTTGCAGCAACGTCATTGTGAACGGCGGGTTCGAGAGTGGGTCATCGCCGTGGGTGCAAAGCTCTTCGGGCGGCTACAACTTGATCGACACCACCAGGCCGCACACAGGCTCGTTCGGTGTGTACGAAGGTGGGTACAACAATGCCGTGGAGAGTATATACCAGACGGTGAGCATCCCGGCGAACGCCACTTCGGCGAACCTGAGCTTCTGGTGGTATATGACCTCGGCGGAAGGGACCACCACCGCCTACGACTTCATGTATGCTGAGGTGAGGAACACGAGCGGCACGCTGCTAGGCACGCTCCAAACCCAGAGCAACAGGAGCACGCGCAATGCCTGGGTGCAGTCCACTAACCTGAGCCTGCTGGCCTGGAAGGGTCAGACGGTGAGGGTGCAGTTCAGGACGACCACGGATGTGTCGTTGGTTACATCGTTCTTCATCGACGACGTGGTGCTGGACGTGTGCAACTAGCGCCTTTGTAGGCTATATCAGGACCGGCGTTCGCAAGAGCGCCGGTCCTTTCTTTTTATCGTCCGGCGGCTACGCTGGCGCGCTCTTCCTTCGACCGCTCGTAAATCCGCCGAGCGTGTTCCATACGCGCCTCTTCTTCCGGCGTCTTGGCAATGAGCGGCGGCACAGGCACGGGGCGTCCATCATCTCCCAGCGCTACGAAGGTGAGGTAGCACGAGCTTGTGAGCACCTTCTTGCCACTGGTGGGGTTTTCGGCTTCGACATTGGCGTGCACCACCATCGAGGTGCGGCCCACGTATTCGACGCAGGAGGATATAGTGATGAGGTCGCCTATGTAGGCCGGCTGCTTGAAGTCCATGTGGTCGAGGGCCACGGTGACTACCTGCCGCCCGCAATGCCGCATGGCCGATACCGCGGCCCCTATGTCCACCATCTTCATGATAGCGCCGCCGTGGACGTTGCCCATCGGGTTGGCGTCGTTGGGCAGCATCACCTGGCCCATTAGGGAGTGCGAAGCCGACATCGGCTTCGGGTCAAGAGAGGCAGGTGCGCCTAGCTCGCGGCGGCGGAAGGATTGGTCGGTCATGGGTTGTTCCTTATTGTTTGGAACCACAGAGACACAGAGGCACGGAGTTAAAGTTAAGTATTGGAGATTCTGCTACACGGGTAAGAATTCCTCAAGAATCTCTGTGCCTCTGTGTCTCTGTGGTTCACTTATAACCGGACGATGGTGACGCCCTCGCCGCCCTGGTCTATCGGCGCGGTCTCGACTTCACGTATGGCGGGGTGGCCTTTGAAGTATTCCCGCAACGCCTTGCGGAGCGCGCCCGTGCCTTTGCCGTGAATTACGCGCAGGAACGGCATGCCCGCAACGGCGGCTTCATCCAGTCGGCGGTCCATCTCCTCGATGGCGGCTTCGGCCCGCCAGCCCCGGAAGTCGTATTCCAGGGGTGGGGGGGTCTTGGGAACGCTCGGCTGGTAGCGGACCATGCTGGGTGCGGCAGCGTTGTCGCGGGCCACCTGCGCGGCGGCTTTGCGGAGGGTCACGTTGCCAACGGGCACGCGCGTCTTGAACGCGCCTACCTGCACCTCGACCTGCCCGCTCGAATCGGGGACCGAGAGGATATCCCCTTCCATGCCGAGCGATTGCACGAAGACGAGGTCGCCGGGGCCGTAGGTGTGGGGCTTCTCTTCGGCCTTGACCTTCTCGGTATGCCGGGCATGGGTGGTGCGATGCCGCTCCTTCCTACCTTCCTGTGCCTTCTGGCGCAACTCCTTTTCCAACTGCTCGGCGCGTAGCTGTGCCTGGGTGACCCACTGGCGACTGAGCGTTTCGTCGGAGGTGGCATGCAGGCCGGCTTCGACGCGCGCGCGCAACTGGCGCAACTCGGCGCGGAGGGTGTCAAGCTCCTGCTCGACCTTGAGGCGGGCTTCCTCCTCGGCGCGGGCCTTCATCTCGTCGGCCTGCGACAGGTGGCGTTCCATCTCCTCGTTGCGGCGCTGGAGGTCGCGGCGGGCGGTCTCGGCCTTGCCGCGCTCCTTGCGGGCCTCTTCGCGCTCGCGGCGTATCCCTTCCAGGATGTCCTCCACGCGCTGTTCATGGGGGTCGATGAAGGTGCGGGCCTTGCCGATCACGGTATGGCTGAGGCCCAGCCTCTGGGCGATGGCGAGGGCGTTGCTCCTGCCAGGCACCCCGATCATCAGTCGATAGGTGGGGCTGAGGGTGTTGATATCGAACTCCACCGAGGCGTTTTCGACGCCTGGGGTGGAGAAGGCAAACGCTTTCAGTTCCGAGTAATGCGTGGTGCAGACCGCCATCGAGCCTACTTCAAGTAAGTGGGTGATGATAGCGCGCGCCAGCGCCGACCCCTCTTGTGGGTCGGTACCCGCGCCCAACTCATCAAGGAGCACCAGGCTGGTTTTGTCCGCACGCTTCAGGATGCCCACGATATTGCTCATGTGGGAGGAGAAGGTAGAGAGAGACTGCTCGATGCTCTGCTCATCCCCAATGTCCGCGAAAACGTCCGTGAATAAGTGAGCGCGCGAGCCTGCGTCCGCCGGTATATGCAGCCCCGCCTGGGCCATCAGCGTGAGTAGGCCCACCGTCTTGAGGGCCACCGTCTTGCCGCCCGTGTTGGGGCCCGTAATCACCAGGATGCGAAACTCGCCGCCAAGCTCCACCGTGATGGGTACAACCTTGCCTGTCAGCAGGGGGTGGCGAGCGTTCTGGAAGTAGAGCGCAGCGCTACCGGTTATCGGTTGTCGGTTGTCGGTTGTCGGTTGGGCTTCATTGGCCGGTGCTGCCTTTTTCTTCTCCTGATCCCTGATCCCTGATCCCTGATCCCTGATCTCCGGCTCCGTCGCGTCCAAATGGAGGCTGTAGCGGGCTTTGGCGAGGGCAAGATCGAGATCGGCCACAATCTCCACGTTGGTCTTGATGGGGTCGGCCTGCGCGCCTATGAGAGCGCCCAGCTCGCGGAGGATGCGCTCTATCTCCTGGTACTCTTCCAGTTGGAGTTGCCGCCACTCATTGCCGAGGTTTACTATGGCAAGCGGCTCGACGAAGAGTGTGCTGCCGCTGCTCGATTGGTCGTGGACGATCCCGCGCACCGCACCCTGGAAATCGCGCTTGACGGGCACCACGTAGCGGCCATCTCGCAACGTGTAGATTGGCTCCTGGAGGGCGCGAGAGTAAGTCTCCGAGCCGAGGATCTGCTGTAGCTTGGACATGAGGCGGCTGTGGGCCACGCGTATGCCCTGGCGTATACTGGCGAGTTTGGGGGAGGCCGAGTCGAGGATAGCCCCTTCGTCGTTGATACAGCGCTCAATCTCCGCTTCAAGCTTGGGTAGGGGTGTAATGCCATCCGCGATGAAGCGGAGCGTATCCAGTCCCCCCCGGTTGTCGGCGGTGTTCACCACCATGTTGCGCAGGTTGCGGGCCGCAGCCAGCGTGATTTTCACCAGCAGGATGTCGGTAGGGTCCAGAAGAGATCCAAGCGCGGCCCGCCCCGCGATCTCGCGCACGTCGCGCGCCCCACCTATCGTCACGTCGGAACGCAACGACAGGAGGCGCACGGCCTCGGTGGTGATGCGCTGCTGCCGACGCACGTGGCTGATATCGTTCGAGGGTAGCAGCGCGAGGGCAAGCTCGCGGGACGCGCTGAAAGACGCGTAGGAAGCCAGCCGTTCGCGCACTTTAGGAAATTCCAGGGTGTTGAGAGATTTTTCGTTCAAGGTGTTTTTCTTTGGATCTTATTGGATCTTATATGAAAGCATGTAATCAGGGAATTATACCATTCGTGCGGGCAGGACACGTGCGACCTGGGAAGTATCTTTGCTAATGCTCACATCTGCCGGGCGCCATCCTGCTCATACAACGGTTGCCACGCTATCTGATCGAGCTAGAGGTCCCATCGGGCTACTTTTATTTGACTCTTTCATGCCAAACTTGCTACAATTCCACCTGCACACAGGTATATTGCCTATGGTGCCGCGCAGCCTTTATATGGTTGGTGTTGTATTGGTTTTCTGTGGACACGGGTAGGGCGGCCCAACGCGACAATTCTATAGGGAGGCTCATGTGATAAGTTTCCAGGGATATCCGAAATCGCTAAGGCTGGTGCTGGCCTTAGTGTTACTCTTTCTAATCATGCCCGGCTCGTCATCGAGAGGCGCATATGCCCAGGGCGACAGCCGGATTTTCCCGGAGACGGGCAAGACCGTCGGCGGTAAGTTCCTTGTGTATTGGACCACGCACGGCGGCCTCGCGCAGCAGGGCCTGCCCATCTCGAACGAGATGCAGGAGAAGAGCGATACGGACGGCAAGATCTATACGGTCCAGTATTTCGAGCGGGCCGTGTTTGAATCGCACCCGGAGAACCAGCCGCCTAACGACGTGCTCCTTTCGTTGTTGGGTGTTTTCTTTTACAAGGAGAATTATCCTGGGGCAAAGGGCGCGCCGGGCCAAATAGTCAGCACGGCGGCGGATGTTACCCTCTTCCCCGAGACTGGCAAGCACGTAGGAGGCCTTTTCCTCGATTACTGGAAGAACCATGGCAGCCTGGCGCAACAGGGCTATCCTATTTCAGAGGAGTTTGTCGAGGTTTCCAGGCTGAACGGCCAATCTTACAAAGTGCAATACTTTGAGCGGGCGGTGTTCGAGTTCCACCCGGAGAACCAGCCGCCTAACGATGTGCTCCTTTCACAATTGGGCACCTTCCGCCACAAGGCGAAGTACGAGACACCTCCAACCTCTACCCCCGCGCCAATATTACCCACACCTACCCTGCCGCCCGCCCAGCCCACGGCCACCACGGTTGCCGCGCCCGATTGCTCGGGGATACCCCCCGCCGAAGGCCTGACGGTCACCCCCAACTGTGCGCCCGCCGGTAGCAGGTTCAACTTTGAGAGCGGCGGCTTCGTACCCGGAGAAAATGTTGGGGTATATGTCACCTTGCCATCCGGCCAGGTTTATGGCACGCCCGATACGGCGGATGCCGGCCCGGACGGCGTAGTAAGAGAGTGGTACATAGACACGTTCACCACCGACCCGCAAGGCGTGTGGGCCGTGACTATGGAAAGCCTTGTGACGCAACGCAAGACGATAGGTTACTTCAAGGTGACGCCTCCCCTGCCCTCCGACTGTTCCGGCATCCCTGAGAACACTACTATGACGGTTACGCCCAATTGCGCGCCCGCAGGCACCAGGTTCATGATGGACGCGTGGGGCTTCACGCCCGGCGAGATAGTGTCCCGGCACTATGAGTCGCCTTCAGGCATAGGTTATTCCGGGAGTTCGAACGTGGTAGGTGTCGATGACCAGGGGCGTCTGGCTACCGTCACGTTCGTGACCTTTCCCGATGACGAGCGAGGCGTCTGGATCGCGATCTACGAGGGGTTAAGCTCGCACCATCAAGCCAGGGGCTATTTCAAGGTGGTCTCGCCTTAGCTTTAGTTCTCCCCATCTTCTCTAATTCTCTAAAAACTATCAGAATAGGTCGCTACCCGACCTATTCTGATAGTTTTAATTAGCCCCTCCCCATTGGGGAGAGGTTGGGGTATATATTTGGTTCTCCTGGTCGACTCGAAATTGCCTTTACAAACGCGAAAGGATAGCGGTACAATAGGGGACACGTATACGGCCTTGAACGGTTCCGGGCGATTGATGGAGGGTCTGGAACCATCCTGCTACGATCGGAGGATGCTGGGAGATGATCGAGTGCAAGATTGAGAGCATCAGGGTCAGCCTGGTTACGCAGCACCGGGTTGTGATCCTGAAGGAAATCAAGATCGAGGGTTCTGAACGTTATCTCCCTATCTGGATCGGCCCTTACGAGGCCGATGCCATCGCACTCGAATTGCAGGAAGTGCCTATGCAACGCCCATTCACCCATGATTTGCTGCGTTCAATCGTCGGTGAGCTCCAGGCGCGGGTAACCCATATACTCATCAACGAATTGCGGGACGACACATTCTTCGCACGCATTGTACTGGACGCCGACGGCCGCCATGCCGAGGTGGACTCCAGGCCATCAGACGCTATTGCGCTGGCCGTGCGGGTGAAGTGCCCCATTTACGTGGATGAGGGTGTGCTTGAGCGCGCGGGAGTCACGCTCGACAGCGAGACAGAGCCACAGGAACCTGCCGAGGTGCCCGATGGCGAGTCCCTCCCACGCTCCGAGCGTGTTGACGACGACAGCCTGTCTGTATTCCGCGACTTCATCAACTCCCTGGATATGGACGACCTGGGGAGAGCGGGCGACGGGCCAAAGCAGTAGGGGACCAGGGATCAGGGGCCAGGGATCAGGACAAGAAACGCACCGATCCCTGGCCTCTAGCCCCTGATCCCTGGTTCACAAGCGAGAGAAGGAGACACTATGAGTACATTGTCAAGCAATAAGATCAGGTTCGTTGCTATCCTGGCTATATGCGTGCTGGCGATAGGCGCGCTGATGTTCAGGGCTTTTTCTACCCAGGCCGGTGTGCCTGCCGCCGTGATTATCGGCGATAACGTTGGCAAAGTCGCGCAGACTGTATTGAAGGATACGGAGAACGGGCAGCGTACCTCCTTCGTAATACTCCTGTCCGACCAGGCCGACCTCTCCAAAGGCTACTCTATGCGAGACCAGGACGCGAGGGGCTGGTACGTCTACAACACCCTCAGGAGCCATGCTGAGAAGTCTCAGGCTTCTCTGAAGGCGTTCCTAGCCGGCAGAGGCGTGACCTATCAGTCCTTCTGGGCAGCCAACATGCTCGTCGTCACCGGCGACCGCTCCCTCGTAGAGGCCGTGGCCGCCCGCTCCGACGTTCGCATCATCGAGTCCAACAAGCCCAGCAAGTGGATCGAGGACGACAAGACCGCCAACTTCTCTGATGCTTCAGGATCTCCACTCGTGACTGAGTGGGGCGTGCAGAATGTGAACGCCCCCCAGGTGTGGACGCTTGGCTATACAGGTACTGGCATGGTGGTCGGCAACCAGGACACCGGCATGCGCTGGACCCACAACGCCATCAAGCCCAAGTACCGTGGGTGGAACGGGGCTACCGCCGACCACAACTACAACTGGTGGGACTCTATCCACTCAGGTGGTGGAGTCTGTGGACCTGACTCCCCCGTCCCGTGTGATGACCACTCGCATGGCACCCATACCACCGGCACAACGGTTGGAGATGACGGAGCCGGCAACCAGATAGGTGTAGCCCCTGGAGCCAAGTGGATGGGGTGCAGGAACATGAACGTGGGAGCAGGCACGCCCGCCACCTACACAGAGTGCTTCCAGTTCTTCATTGCCCCCACAGACCTCGCTGGGAATAACCCCAACCCTGCTCTGCGTCCGCACGTGATGAACAACAGCTGGGGTTGTCCACCATCTGAGGGGTGCGCTGCCAACACGTTGCAAACTATCGTGGAGAGCAGCCAGTCCGCAGGTATCTTCGTGGTGGCATCGGCCGGCAACTCAGGCTCAGGGTGTTCCACAGTATCAGACCCACCGGCCATATATGCGGCTTCCTTCACGGTGGGATCTATCACCATAAGCAACGCAGTATCCTCGTTCTCCAGCAGAGGCCCGGTGACTGTAGACGGGTCGAATAGGCTGAAGCCCGAGATCGCGGCACCTGGATCGAACGTGCGCTCGGCGACGAATACCAGTGATACCGCTTATGCCAACTTCTCAGGTACTTCGATGGCTGGGCCGCATGTAGTCGGTGTAGTAGCGCTACTGTGGGACGCGCACCCGCAGTTGGAGAGAATGATCACCGAGACCAAGCAGATCTTGCAGAACACGGCCAACCCCAACGTAACGGTCTCTAACGGGACACTGTGCGGCGGGACGCCTATACCGAACAACCACTTCGGCTATGGCAGGGTTGATGCCCTCGCTGCCGTCAACTCGGTCAGCGGCGGCACCGTCACCCCATCGGCTACGGTACCTGTTCCCAGCAGCACCCCGGTGCTCGCCACTCCTACTATCTGCGTGCCAGGTCCCGCGGTGTGGGTCTTTGGCCCTACCTATACACCGGGTGTATATGCCATCCAGGGTGATGTAGCCGCCGATGGTAACTTCTATGTAGCCGGCGGCCAGGATGGAGCTAACATCCCCCAGAGCGCTACAGCGAAATTCAACCCCGGCACTAACACCTGGACCTCTCTTGCCCCTCTGCCCGTGCCCGTAGGCCAGGCAGCAGTAGGCATAACAGGCACCAAGATGTACGTAGCGGGCGGCTTCCTCGGCGGCACCGCCATTACCAGCACCTTGCAGATCTACGACATAACGTCCAACACCTGGAGCTTCGGCCCCTCTATGCCCGCAGCTACGGAAGCCTCCGCGGGTGTCGTGCTGGGGAACAAGTTCTACGTAATAGGCGGCGATGACTTCAACGTTGGCCTCAGCAGCAACTATGCATACGACGTAGTCGCCAATAGCTGGACCACGGCGGCGTCCCTGCCTGCGACACGTACCAATGTCAACGGCACCGCCGTGGGTGGGTTAGTCTACCTCTTCGGTGGCGCGGTCGGCGCGGGATTCACCGCGGATGACGACCTCCTCTCCTACAACCCCAGCACAAACAGTTGGACTAACCTGGCTCCTGCCGGTCTAACTGACCTCGGCAACTACGCCAATATCTCGCCGTATACGGCCGGTAAGCTGATTGCCACCGTCGGCGGGTCGACGACCTTCGTTCCGAGCAACCGCACGCGCATCTACGACATAGCTCTAAATTCGTGGACCGAAGGGCCTGCTATGAACGAGTCGCGCCTAGGGCACGCCCAGGGCACCTTGCTCGATGGCCGCGTAATAGTGGTGTCCGGCCTCCTCGGCGGTGGGGTAGTGAGAACGAGCACAGAGCTGCTCGCTACGGGTGGAGGCTCCTGCCCGACACCCTCGGTCACGGCCACCTCTCCCGCCGCCACCGTCACAAGCACAGCCCCCGCGATTACCTCTACAGCTACGCGCACCAGCACCGCTCCGGTGGCTACCAACACCTCCGGGCCTGGCGTTACCAACACCGCGACGACCCAGCCCGTAGCCAGCAACACTCCCGGCAGCCCTACCGCCACAGCCACAGCGTGCACGCTCATGTTCACCGACGTGCCAACAGACCACACCTTCTACGAGAGCATCAGATGCCTCGCTTGCCGTGGGATCATCAATGGCTACTCCTCAGGGTGTGAGACCGGCAATCCCTGCTTCAGACCTGGCAACCTCGTAACGAGGGGCCAGCTAGCTAAGATAGTGTCCAATTCGGCAGGGTTCTCCGAGCCTGCCGGTGCACAACAGTTCGAGGACGTACCCCCAGGTCACACCTTCTACGAGTACATATGGAGGCTGGCAGACAGAGGCATCATCAACGGCTACCCGTGTGGAGGACCTGGAGAGCCATGCGTGCTACCTGACAACCTGCCGTACTTCAGACCAGCCAACAACATCACCAGAGGGCAACTCTCCAAGATAGTGTCGGAGGCAGCAGGGCTGACCCAACCGGCAGGCGCACAGCAGTTTGAGGACGTGCCTCCTGGGCATACCTTCTACGACTACATCTGGCGCTTGACCAGCCTGGGCATCATGAACGGTTACCCGTGTGGTGGACCTGGAGAGCCTTGTGTACTCCCTGGCAACCGGCCATACTTCCGACCAGGAGCCAGCGCCACCAGGGGGCAAGCTTCCAAGATTGTGGCTAACACTTTCTTCCCTGACTGCGTCACACCCTCTCGTTGAGTTCGATAAGCATGTAGGCAGGAGCGATCCTGCATGAAAAGAGAGGGCATCCCAAGGGATGTCCTCTCTTCTTTGAAACTGCCGGTAAACTGGTCTGAAAACCTATTGACAATGGTAGGCAGTGGATGTATAATCCTAATACCAACGGCGGACGGACTTCGGTCCAGAAGCCAGCGGGACAGAGATGACCCCAGATGATCCGTCAGGACTGTCTGGGGTTTCTGTTTGCCCGCGAAACCGCGTAGGCCGTAGCGCGTTATGCTTGTGGGCGTTTCCTTGCTCATGGCGGCTACTTTGCTACACCTGCCTACCCCCTCATGGACTCCCCGTAACTTTACCGCATCTCCTTCCTTCGCCGCATAAAGATGTTGCAGGCAGAGGCCACCAGGGAAAGAGTTTGATTGTAGCCAGATGTCTGATAACGCGAACCAGCTAAGAGGTTGTCATTCTGAGCGAAGCGAAGAATCTCGCCCCATAAGATCACGCGCTAGGGACGAGATTCTTCGCTTCGCTCAGAATGACAATTCAATTTTGGTTCGCTTCCGTCCGCATCCTGCTTTTTGCACACCCTCTCAGAATGACAAACATGTACAGGGGTTGTTCCCCCCCGGCTTTGTGCGTTCTGTATACATAAGCCTCGCTCTCCTGCTGGTCCTTTTCCTGGGCGGTGGCACACCTCTCGCCCCCTGGCCTGTGGGGAGCGCGCTGGCGGACTCGCCCACGGCATCTCAGGCCCAGGAGAAGGTCTATTTCGCGCCCACAGGGCAGTATCTGGAAGGGAAGTTCCTCGATTACTGGCGAGGTCACGGCGGGCTGCCGATATTCGGCTATCCCCTCACACCTGCTTTCCGCGAGCACGGGTACTTGACGCAGTACTTCGAGCGCGCGCGGTTCGAGCTACACCCCGAGCACACCGGCACCCAGTTCGAGGTGCTGCTAGGGCAGTTGGGGACGGAACGGCTGGCCGCCGGGGGGCGATCCGTGCCACCCCCGAGCGATGCGCCGCCCGCGCCTGGCGAGGTACGCTACCATGAGACGGGCTACAGCGTCGGCGGCGTCTTCCTGCGCTACTGGCAAGAGCACGGTGGCCTTGCTATCTTCGGGTACCCGATCAGCCCCGAGCTGCGCGACGAGCCAGGCGGCCTGGCCGTTCAATACTTCGAGCGCGCGCGCTTCGAGCTACACCCCGAGCACGCCGGCACCCAGTTCGAGGTGCTGCTGACATTGTTGGGCGTGGAGCGCGCGTCGGGGCTTGACCCCATTTTGACCGCGCGGTGGCCGGAGAGCTTGCCGGGCGCGAACCTGCGGCTGGGCGAGCAGTACGAGGTAGTGCATACGCTCGATACGGTGGCGGTACGGAGCGACGTAGGCGGCGAGGTAGCCGTGCTGGGCGGCGACAATCGAGTCTATGCGCGCTACCTCATAAAGGCTGGCGAGATACTTCATTTCACCGTGGCCGGGATGTGGGGAGAGCAGAGCCTGGTGCTTACGCTGGATGGCGCGCCCGTGGCCGCGCTGTGGGGCGCTATAGGGACGGTGGGACCTGCGTGGGGCGTCCACCCAGATTGGGATCGTCTATACGATAAGGTACAGGGCTTCCTGGCAGCCGACGCGGTGGATTACCTCGCGCCCGACGATAAGACGCCGGTGCACGGATACAGGTCGCCTGATAATATCGCGATCTGGCTGCGCGACCACGTTTATCAATCCAGGGGGTTCAAGTATTTCGAGCCGGATATGACGAGCACGCTCGACTACTTCCGCTCGACCCAGCGCGCCGATGGCAGCTACGACGATTACCTCTACCACACGGCGGCCACACCTGTGTTCACGGATCAAATCGAGGTGGAGGCCGACAGGGAGTTCCTCTTCGTGGAGGGCGTATGGACGGCCTGGCAGGCCACGGGCGACGACACGTGGCTGAGGGAGAACTTACAGGCTATGGAGCGCGGCATGGCGCACCTGTGGGGCGACCCTCGGAGGTGGTCAGCGGAGCACGGGCTGATCAAGCGGGCCTTTACCATCGATACCTGGGACTTCGAGCAGGGCAGCGACACCGGGCACGTGCGGCGGGACATAGACGAGCACACGAAGTGGAGTATCATGCACGGGGACAACACCGGGGCCTCTCACGCGGCGGGCATCCTGGCCGCGATAGAGAGGTACCTGGGCCGTGAGGCTGAGGCACAACTGTGGGGAGGGCGCGCTAACTCGCTCAGGGACAATATCAACCGCGTGTCGTGGAACGGTAAGTTCTACACGCACCAGGTACACCTGACGCCGATTGACCCCACCGGCGTAGACGAGAGCCTGCAATTGAGCCTCTCGAACGCCTACGCGCTCAACAGGGGCACTCTATCGCACGAGCAGGCGGTGGCGCTGATAGAGACCTACCGGGAGCGGCGGGCGCGGAACGAGGGCAAGATTTTCGCCGAGTGGTACAGCATAGACCCGTCATTCCCGATGGGGTTCGGGCCGCAAGGCGAGTACGTAAACGGCGGGGTAATGCCCCTCGTAGGCGGCGAGCTGGCGCGCGGGGCCTTCGACAACGGCTTCGAGGCCTATGGCGCGGATATCCTGGGGCGCTACCTCGCGATGATCGAGAAGGACAAGGGCTCATTCCTCTGGTACCACCCCGACGGCAGGCCGGGCATCAGCACCGAGCAAACGTTAAGCACCGACGGCTGGGGGTCGTCGTCCATGCTGAGCGCCCTGACCGAGGGCTTGGCAGGAGTGGTCGATAAAGGCAAGTTGTACAGGGATGTTACCCTTGCTCCCAGGTGGGCCCTTGAGTGTGGCTTTCGAGTCAAAGGATGCTACGGAAATGTCTACCGGATCGCATTGCAGTACCCCGCTTCGGGAGCCTACTTCGCCTATAAGCTGCGCTACGAGGCCGGTGGGCGCATAGCATTAGCCTGGGGCGGGCGGCAGACGGAAAAGGTGCAGTTGCATCTAATGCTGCCAGCCGGGGCCAAACCGCAAAAGCTAAAGGTCAATGGTGTAGATTGGGCGTTCAGCCTGAGCAGAGTGCGAGATAGCATCTACCTGGACGCTATGCTACCGGGGTTGGGGCAACTGGAAATAGAATAAACATCTAGCCAAACAAACGCTTGTTTGGCTAGATATTTCCATAGGAAGTTAGGTTGCTTAGAAGCGATTTCAAAACCTGTAGGGGCACCCACAAGGGGTGCCCTGTTCGGGCGAGATCCAAGTATCCAGAGAGGGCACCCACAAGGGGTGCCCCTACGGTTTCTTTTCGGTTTTGGAATCACCTCTCAGAAGTTCGGGTCGCTGAACAAGGCGATGGTGAGAATCTTGGCGACCTGCCCTCGCGTCGCGGGGGCGTTGGGGCGGAAGGTATGGTCCTCATATCCCGCCATGATCTCGGAGGCCCCGGCGGCCATGGCGTAAGTGTAGTACCAGTCGCCCTGCTGCACGTCGTTGAAGTTGACCGTCTCGGCCCCGGCGTCCAGCGACCAGGCGCGTGAGATGTATACCATCTTCGCCACCTGTGCCCGCGTCACGGGCGCGCCTGGGCGGAAGGTGCTATCCGCGTACCCGGAGATCACCCCGTGGGCGTAAGCGGTCTCGATGTAACTATATGCCCATGAATCGGCGGGCACGTCGCTGAACGTAGGGGTCTGCGGCATCACAAGCTCCCACTCCATCGCGCCGACGAGCATCTTGGCGAACTGCGCGCGCGTGACCGTCTCGTTGGGGCGGAACGACCCGTCCCCATAACCGCTGATCACTCCCTTGTCATACAGGTACTGTACCGGACCGTCCGCCCAGTGGTCCTCGCCGACGTCGGCCCAATGGTGCCGGCGTGTGACCGTTATAAGGAACGCCGTAGTGGTGTAGGGGTTGGCCGTGTCGGTAGTCCCGCGCACGCGTTCGACGTCGATAGGCAGGAACGGGTGCTCAGGCACATGTACGAGCGCCCCGATCTCGTTCGCGTAGTTCGGGAGCGCCACCGCCACGGTAGGCGTGATGGCCACCCTCCAGTCGAAGAGGCTGTCTGCCGTCATATTGACGTTGGTCTCCTCGCTCACGTTGTTGAAAAGGAGGAGCCGGTATCGCACGTTCTCGTCGTGCGGCGCATGCCCGAACTGCACGCGTGGCCGCAGCTTGATGGGTCTGCGCGTAGGCGTGGCAGCGGGAGTGGCCGTAGCTGTTGCTTCGCCAACTGTAGGAGTGATGGTGTCTCCCCCCTTAGGAGCCGCTGAAAGCGGTGCCGCGCCCGCACGGGTAGCCGTGAGGGCTATGCTGAAGACCGCCAGGGCCATGACTACCAGGGCCAGTATGGGCGCAACCGTCGCCCTTCCTTGCTTTTGCCGGGTTCGTGTTTGGTACATTTGCTTTACCTCCGCATCTCTGGTGTTGAATACGCCATCCGGTTCGCGCTGGTCATACTCTAGCACCTCGCGCTTGGGGGTATAAGGCCGAAACTGTAAAGGAAATGTTAGCGAAATGTAAAACGGCTGCGGTTGGGTTGCCCATGTGGATCGGGCAACGTATAATTGGTATATTACCCATCGAACCCGCCATATTTTAGAAGCAGGCAGACAAGATATATGACAGATATTTCCACCGGTAGCGTTCACGCTTCGCCTTCGGGCGATTTGCAGGCCGAGATCGCGCGCGGGCTCGACGAAGCTATACAGTCGCTCGGCTACCCCACGGAGGGGCTGGACCTGACCCTGCGCCCCATCCCGCTGGAGGGCGAGTGGGGCTTCGGCTCGACCGTGTCGTTCCAGTTGCGCAAGGTGGGGGCCACTGCCAGCCCGCCTGAGCTTGCCCGGCAGCTTGTGGAGGCCGTGCCCCACCTGCCCCAGATCGGGCGCGTAGAGGCGGTCAATGGCTACGTCAATTTCTACGTCGATAGAGACTGGTACGCCAACCGTGTGATCGGACAGGTGCTCACCCAGAAGGAGCAGTACGGGTGCTGGCCCGGCCGAGGCGAGCGGGTGATGGTGGAGTACGCCAACCTCAACACGCACAAGACAATGCACGTGGGGCACCTGCGCAACGTAGTGCTCGGCGAGTCGGTGTACAACATCCTGAAGTGTGCGGGCTTCGACACCGTGGGGGCGACCTATATCGGCGATATAGGGATGCACGTCATGAAGGTGCTGTGGGCCTACCGCCGCTTCTACAAAGGCCAGGAGCCTGCCCAGGACCGGGGTCTTTGGCTTGAAAAGCTGTACGTAGAAGCGACCGCCCGGCTCGACTACCGGAGGAACGTCACCGGCCTGATAGCGGACGCCGCCAGCGAAGACCCGGCCATTGCTGCCCACCTGTCGAACGTTTTGCAATCCCTGGCAGAGAACAACCCGGAGGACGCCCAGTTCGCCGCCACCATCGCACAGGGCCTGACCGCAAAAGACGGCCCCGATTGGAAAGGCGTGCTAGCCAACAAAGACTACATCGTGCTCAATCTGTGGGACGCGTTGGGCCAATTGCTGGTCGGCCAGTCCTCCACGCTGGATACTACTAACAGCGACAGCGCGAGCATACGCAGCGATACCCTTGCCGAACTCGTGGCTGACTATGAGAAGCTGGACGCCAACCGCGAGTGGTGGGACCACGTGCCCGCGTGGCAGGCCGAGATCAAGGAGATGTTCGCGCGCTGGGAGGCGCACGACGACGAGTTGGTAGCCCTCTGGGAGCGGACTCGGCAGTGGAGCCTGGAGATGTTCTACCGCATCTTCGGGGACCTGGGCGTGCACTTCGACGCCTGGTTCTTCGAGAGCGAGGTTGAGGAGCCTGGCAAGCAGGTAGTGGAGGAACTGATCCGCAAAGGGATCGCCCAGGACCACCGGGCGCAGGGCGAGACTGTGATCGTGCGCGTGGACGACCAGTTGAGGGCTAACCCCGAGCTGTCGAAGAAGTACGAGAAAGAGCTATGGAAGGTCAATAAAGACGGCACGCGCGAGCCAAAGGATGCGTGGCGTGTGCTGGTAGTCCTCCGGTCCGATGGCTCTTCCCTCTACGCCACCAAAGACCTTGAGCTGGCGCGCCGCAAATTCAACGACTGGCACGTAGACCGCTCGATCTACGTTATCGACAGCCGCCAGTCGCTCTATTTTCAGCAAGTGTTCCGCGTGCTTGAGCTATGGGGCTTCAAGCAGGCCGACAAGGCGTCCCAGCTAGCGTACGAGCACGTGAACACCCCGGAAGGCGCTATCTCCTCGCGCAAGGGTGGCGCGCCCCAGTACGAAGACCTGGAGCGCGAGGCGCTCAGGCGCTCGCGGGCGGTAGTGGACGCCAAGGAAGAGGAGCAGCCGCGTGGCCTCAGCGAGGAGCAGCGGGACGCCATAGCCAGAGCCGTGGCCTACGGCGCGCTCAAGATGGGCATGCTCGACAAGGACAACAACAAGGTGATCACCTTTGTGTGGGAGCAGGCCCTGAACCCGGAGAGCCAGTCGGCCACCTACGTGCAGTACTCACACGCGCGCGCCACGCGCGTGCTGGAGAAGGCGCCTGCCGAGATGTTGCCACAATCAGGCGAGCACTACAATTTCCGCGAACCGAACGTGTACGAGACGAACCTGCTTGAGCAGATAGCGAAGTTGCCGGAGGAGGTGGCACGGGCCGCCGAGGCGTACAAGCCGGTGATCATCGCCATGTACTGCTTCGAGTTGGCCGACGCCTTCAACAACTTCTACCACAACTGCCGGATCTTGAACGCAGGCAGCGAGGAAGCGGTCAGATCGCGCCTCGCTCTAACGGCGGCGGCGAAACAGACGATCAGCAACGCCCTTGGGCAGCTGGGAATCACCGCGCCGGATGTGATGTAGACCTCTTTATCCGTTAGGCCCTGTTGTCCTATTGACCGGGATCAGGACTCTTCCCATATGACCACCGGCACGATACGTATTGAGAGTCGTGCTCTCAAAGGCCCAACAACCTACAGCATTATTGTGCCTGACGAAGATAAAGCGGGCCCCGGTCCATACCCGGTGTTGTTGCAGCTTCATGGGCGATACGACGACTATCGCGCCTGGCTGGATAAGTCGAGGCTTTGGAGCTACGTCGAGCGCATACCGATTATTGTGGTCATGCCCTCGGGCGGCAACTCCTGGTGGAGCAACATCAGCCCGCAGGGCACCGATGACCCCGCGTATGCCTTGAATTACGAGGATTACCTGGTCCACGACCTGTGGATGCACGTCAACTCGACTTTCCCTGTTCGCGCCGATGCGCGGTGGGCCCTAGGTGGCCTATCCATGGGAGGCTTTGGTGCGATACGGCTCGGGCTGAAGTACCCGGATCGCTTCTGCTCGATCTTCGCCCATTCCAGCGTCATCCCCACTGCCGAGAATCTGGAATACTGGTTGCCGCTCATATCGCCCGCGGCCCGCGCCGACCTGGACTGCTATCGCTGGGCCGCGACGCGCACCTCAGCGGACTTACCGCGCCTGGGCTTCGATTGCGGCGTCGATGACTACCTGATAGATGATAACCGCCGCTTTCACACTCACCTGGACCGCCTTGGGCTGCCCCATACATACTCCGAGCACGCGGGCGGACACACCTGGGACTACTGGGATCTGCACGTCCGAGAAGCGCTCGTCCAGCATTGTGAAGTGCTTGGGATCGCCCCTCTGCCGGTGGCCCTCCCGCCGAGCGCAGATGTAGCGTGAGTCTTCGGCTTTCGTGGGGGTCGCTGTCGCGTGTCCAGCAGACGCTTATCGTGCTGGCCGCTTACAGCGTCCTCACAGTGGCGATGACCTGGCCGCTCGCCCTGCACTTCGCAAACACGCTGCCCGATGGAAGCGACGGCTGGCAGGAGATGTGGGGCCTCTGGTGGGTGAAGACGGCGCTCGTTGATCTGCACACCAACCCCTACTACACCGATTACCTCTACCACCCCAACGGCGTCAGCCTCTATTTCCACCCCCTCCAGCCTGTCAACGGCCTGATCGGCGTCCCTTTCCAGGTTATAGGGTTCAGTCTTCCCGCTGTTTACAACCTGCTGGTTTCCCTCGGTTTCGTGTTCGCGGGCTACGGCATGTACCTGTTGGTGCGGCATCTGACGGGCGCGGAAATACCCGCTTTCATCGCCGGGTGTGCCTACACGTTTTGCCCCTATCATTTCGCCCACTTGCTAGGCCAACTGAATCTCGTTTCTCTCCAATGGATGCCCTTCTATATCCTGGCCCTTTTCAAAGCCTGGGGCAATCCCGATCTGTCGTTTAGACAAACGCAGAGCGAACAGGCCAACAAACCCGTTTCCGCCCGGAGGCAGATAGGGTATGCCCTCCTGGCTGGCCTTCTGATGGTGGTCAATTTCTATACCGAATGGCTCTATGCCGTGCTCATGTCGCTATTTACGGTCTGGTTCTTCGCCTGGCGGCTTCTCATTGGACGCAACACACGCTCAAATCCGGCCTCGGTTGCAAAGACCTGGCACAAGGGTTTGGTCTTGGGTGCGGCCAAGCTGGCCGCCTATGTGGGGGTGTGTCTGGCCCTGTTGGGTCCTGTCGTGCTGCCGATGCTGCGGGAGACGCAAGAGGCCGGCTACATGATCCCACAATCATACGAGGTGGAATTCTTCTCGGCGGACCTGACCGATGTTATCGTGCCCAATTTTCATCTCCCCCTGTGGAAGGGTCTTCTCAGTCCGGTTTTGACAGAGCATTACCAGAGCCGCTACCCGGCCGAGCGGTTGGTCTTCGTCGGCTACACCGTGCTGGTACTGGCGGTCCTGGCAGTATGGAGGCTGTGGCGGTCCCGCGCCGTTCTTTTCTGGGCGCTGACCGCCTTGTGGGCATGGATGGTGAGTCTTGGGCCTCTCCTACATGTCTGGGGAGGCAGCGAGGTCCTGGGGACTCGGATCTCGCTGCCTTACGTCTGGCTGGATGACTTGCCGTTCATGAGCATTCTTCGCGTGCCCGCGCGCATCAGCGTGCTGATCATGCTTGCCCTGGCGGTGCTTGTCGGCTATGCGCTCACGAGTCTCGTCAACAAGAAACCTTCGGGCGAGGCAAATGCAGGCAACCGGCAGGGGCTCATCAGGCTGAAGTATGCCGCTATCGGACTGTTGATTCTTGTTGAGTTTACTCCGGTGCCGTTTCCCCTCATGCCCAGGAGCTATGACATCCCCCTTTATCACAGCATCGGGCAAGAACCAGGTGACTTCGCTATCCTCGAGCTACCGCTACGGCCCGTCGCTCTCTACATGGCGTACCAGACCATCCACAGGAGACCGATAATCGGAGGCTACCTATCTCGCTTGCCGCCCGATACCTATATAGAGAACAGCCTTTTGCTAAGGTATCTACTCCCTTCTACTCCCGCAGATGACCCCATCCATTTTGATGCAAGCAGCACTGGTGTGGCTGAGCTACGCCGCATTGATGTGCGTTATGTGATAGTGCATTGGCAGTGGATACCGGAGGAAGAGATAGACGCTATGCGTGTCAAGCTGGATCTAGTCTTTGGAGGGATGGTCGTCCAGGCCGTTGTTGAGGAGAACATAACCTTTTATCAGATCGGGCCGTAAGTGGCACATGCCCCGCGAGTGCTGTACAATGGCTTGGGGCAACCTCAATGCACCCTCCTTATAGACCCCCGAGCTCTACAGCGTTGTAGAACACCATGAACATCCACGTAACCTCAGAATACGGACGCCTCCGCGAAGCGATCATGCACCGACCCGGCAGGGAACTGGTGCGCATGACCCCTTCCACCCGCGATTATTTCCTCTTCGACGACCTGCTTTACGATGAGCATGCCCAGCAGGAGCACGACTGGCTGGTCGACCTGCTCCAGAACCACCTGGGGGTGAAGGTCCACCTCTTCGAGCATCTACTGACGGAAGCGTTGGCGGCTGCCAGCCACGAGGAGCGCGACCGGCTGATCTCCCAGGTGCGCCAATTGGAGCAGGATATGCCGCCGGTGGAGCAGCGTATCGGCCAGCTTGAAGTGCTGGTGCGATGGTTCCAGGGCCAGGGCTGGCCCCAGTATATGCAAGACCCGGAGGGCGCGCCCGCAGCAGCCGCGCCCGGTTCTCTGCCGGGGTCGCTGGCGCAGTACAGGACAGGCCTGGCGGGAGTAGCCGGCAAGAGGGTAACTACCACACCCCTTGCAGGGGCTGACGTCGATGAGCATGAGCTTACATACCTCCAACAGCGCCTTGCCAGTTGGTGCGAGGCGGGCGATTTCACCTCGCTGGGAGAGGAACTGGTCGAGGGTATCGAGTCGCGGGTGGGCGGCGTGTCGCCTTCGCAGAGGCCAGGGCCACGGGAAGACGGCAACGGCAATAAGAGTCGCAAAGGTCCACCCATGCCGGGGGAGGAAGCTGACGCCCTGCGCCGGTTCGTAGAGGGGAAGCTCTTTTACCTGACGCCTCTGCCCAACCTGATGTTTATCCACGATGTAGGCACGGTCGTGGGGAGCGCCCTGCTGATGGGTCGTATGGCCGCTCCTGGGCGCTCCAGAGAGCCGCTGCTACTCGACTTCGTGCACCGCCACCACCCACGCTTCAACGACGTGCCGCGCTGGACGTGGGCCGACGCGCGGGTAAACGACCCCGCCTGGCCTCTCGCCGCTTCGCCCTTACTCCACATGGAGGGAGGTAACGTGGTGCGGTTGCGCGACGACTTGATCGTGCTAGGCGTCGGCGAGCGCACGAGCATGGAGTCGGTACAGAGGTTGGCGGACGTATGGCGAGCGCGCTCGGTGCAGGAAGGCCGGAAAGTAGTGCTCTATATTCTGCGGCTGCCGGCGGGCTTCAACCACCTGGATAGCGTGTTGGGGATCATCAGCCTGTCCGAATGTGTGATCTACCCTCCCGTGTTCGAGCCATACGGGCCTGCGTCCGTGGATGTTGTGCGCGTCGAGCTAGGGGAGGGGCCGGTCAAGCCAGTCCGGTCGCCCGACTTCTTCGAGAGTCTGCGAAACGATGGGGTGGACCTGACGCCCATCCCTTGTGGCGGCCAGGACCCAACCGACCAGCAGCGCGAGCAGTGGTTCAGCGCGGCCAACCTGCTGGCGGTAGCCCCCGGCAAGGTGATCATATACAGGTCGTCCGAGCGCACGATTGACGAGCTAAGAAATAGGGGCTATCGTGTGGTGGATATCAACGACGTGCAAACGGGCACTGTCAGGTTGAGCCTGGACGACGAAGAGAAGTGGGTGCTCAAGGTGAAAGGCTCTGAGCTGGCGCGTGGGCATGGCGGGCCGCATTCGCTCGTGTTGCCGTTGGTACGAGATTA
>JBAURA010000465.1:0-3719 GCA_049580985.1 Chloroflexia bacterium | reverse complement strand
GCGTGGAGCCGTGACGGTGAGGGTGGCGGCCTGGCCGACCAGGCCGGCGAACTGGCTTTCGGTGTATCCCGCGCCCTGCAACAACCGCCAGTTGAGCACAACCCCATTCGCATCGGGCGTGTTCTCCGAGGGCTTGCCCGCCAGCACTATGGGGTCGTTGCGGAATATTTGAGATTCCGGGTTGACGTCGCGCACCACGATTGGGAAGATCTTGTCTCCGATAGTGAGGGTCATCTCAGGCACGGCGGGCATCGTGAGCTGGACCTCGACGGAGATCACGCCGGTGAGAGCCTGTATTTCGGCGACGGCCTGGGTGTTGAGAGGCTTTTCGGGACGCTGGCGGGCGAAGGGGTTGGACGCGCCGGAGGGCTGGGACTCGATGTTGGGGGTGACGAACACCGTTTCCAGGCCTAATTCCTTGATCGTGTCGGTTACTTGCTTCTGGATGCCGATGCCGAGCGAGACCATCGTGACGATGGTGATGATGCCTACGAAGACGCCTATGGAGGTGAGGACGGTGCGCACTTTGCGCCGCCCCAGGTTTTGCGTGGCCGTGAGGAGGGTGTCAGTTAGCTTCATGTTGCTCTATCGCTACTATTTTGCCGTCCCGCAGGCGCACGATGCGATTGGCGTAGCCTGCCACCGTCGTGTCGTGTGTGACCAGGATGAGGGTCAGGCCGGCGGCGTTTAGCTCGCGCAACAGCGCCATGACCTCCGTGCCGGTGGCGCTGTCGAGGTTGCCGGTCGGCTCGTCGGCCAGCAGGATGGAGGGGTGGTTAGCGAGGGAGCGGGCGATGGCGACCCGCTGCTGCTCGCCTCCCGAAAGCTGGTTGGGGCGGTGGTCGGTGCGCGCGCCCAGGCCGACCCGCTCCAGGAGGGCGCGCGCCTGGGCGCGTCGCTCGCTCCGTGGCAGCCCGGCCACCATGAGAGGCACTTCCACGTTTTCGAGGGCGGTGCGATGGGGCAGGAGGTTGAAACTCTGGAAGACGAAGCCGATCCGCTCGCGCCTGTGGGCTACCAGCCTCTTCGGAGATGCCTTGGCGATGTCTTCGCCGTCCACCCATATCTCGCCACCGCTTGGCCTGTCCAGCCCGCCCACCAGGTTGAGGAGGGTGGACTTGCCGGACCCGGACGGACCGACCAGCGCCACAGCCTCGCCGCGCGCGATCTCCAGGTCCACGCCGGCCACGGCAGCCACAGTAGTAGGCCCCACCCTGTACTGTCGGGTGAGGCCTGTTAGCTTGATGATTGGTTGAGCTAACATTTGGTAATGCGGAATGCGGAATGTGGAGTGCGGAATGTGGAGTGCGGAATGCGGGTTCGTCAATTCCACATTCCGCATTCCGCATTCCACATTACTTGAGTCCTTCCGCGATCTGGGTGGCTTCGTTGAGGGTGAGCTTGCCGCGTATGGCTACGAAGAGGCCGGTGGTTTGTTCCTGCCAGATGAGAGAGGTCCAGTTGGCACCTTCGGGGGAGAAGGCTCTGGCTGTGACGCCGCGCACGGTGACGTCTTTGACGGCGTCGGGCTTGTCCACGCCGCTGTAGCCGTCGCCCAGGCCGATCAGCTTATCCATGATGTTGGGGTGCCGGCCGACGTTGGCCTGCATGATGGAGAAATCGTGGCTTTTGGAGGAGTAGCTGAGTTGTATGCCGCCGCCCATCGCGCTGTGCATCCGGGTGACGCCTACCAGGGTTGACTCGGCGGGCACGAAGGAGGGCTCAAGGAGCTTCCAGCCTTGCGCGATGGCGTAGTCGCGGGCTTCGGGAAGGGTGACTTGCTTGGGCTCGGACTGCTCCGCTTTTTCGTCGAGATCCACTGTGGTGGCTCCACCGGGTACTTGCAGGACGAAGACGGACGGGTCGATGGTCTTGTTTATTTCGAGGGTTTTGGCCTCATAAGTGAAAGTGCCGATGTTGGGGTGGTCGAGGGTCAGCTTGAGGGGTACGGAGCGGGCCTGATCGACCCAGAGGGTGGCGTGGAGGTCTTTAAGCAGGACGCCTGCCTGCATGCTGTACTGCTTGGGGATGCCGAGGAGGGTGGCGGCGTCGGGCTTGGGGGTTACGTCCAGCTTATAGGCGTCCGCGCCCGCTACTTTTTCCGTGCCCGACAGCTTGATGTCCGATGCGAAGATGACTTTGTCGATCTCTTTCTCGATGTCGAGACCCGCCATCATCACACTGATTTCGTCGGGTATCTTGTCCATGTGCTTGCTGGGGGTGGCGGTGTAGACGGTGTTGCGGGCGGCATCGAGCGCGTACACCTTCTGGCCGTCGCAGACGAGCGTCGCGCCGGTGGCACCAGGTATGGAGGCGCTTTCTACTTCCACGCGCAATTTGTCGGGAGATTGACGCCAGTATTTGAGAGTGGCGGCCACGGAGTCGGGCAATTTCGCCAGCGGGTCCCTGGCCTTCACGTCGGTGGGGTCGGGGGGAGGCATGAAGCCCGCAAGCAGGGTGCGGATGCCGTCTTTATTGATGGTGAGCGAGAGGTCGAAGGTGCCCTGCACGGTGGTGACGGTCTTCATGGTGTCGCGCAGCTTCTGCACTACGTCGTCCGCCGTTACCGGCTGCGCGCCGGTGGCATTGCAAGCCGCCAGCAGGGGCGAGAGCGCCAGCGCGAGGGCGAGCGGCGCGAATAGTTTTGTACGTTTCATGATAAGTACTCCTTCTATGCCTGTATGAGCCGCGTGTTTGTGTCTCTTCTCTTATACGTATTGAGGAGGGCCGGGGATACATAAATCTACAAGGGAATCGTACATCTGACTGCCAGGCATGTCCAGCACTTGAGTGCCTTATGCTCGGCCAAGTATGTAGTCTACGCTCATGGTGGCCCCGTCAATGCCGGGTATGTCTATTTGCTGACCCACTTCAAGCTTTTCGACCTGTACGTAGTTGTCGTTCATTGGGTGGGTGTAGACTTCAACAATGCCTGCTGTTAGATCGACAATCCACAAGGAGGGGATGCCCCAACTTGCGTAGAGCGGGACTTTTTTTTGCCGGTCGTCGTGGGCGGTGGTGTCCGAGACTTCAATCAGTAAGATCACGTCTTTGGGTGTTGCCAGGCTGTCGGAATAGAAGTCGGGGCGGGCATGTAGTAGAGCTATATCGGGTTGTGGCTCGGAAGCGTCGCCCAATAGGATAGGATTCTGCACGCTCACTATTGCCTGGGCACCTGCTAGCCGGTTGAGGATAGCTGATAGCCTGTTGACACAGCCTACGTGATGGCTTCCTATAGGACTCATGCGCCTGATCTCCCCTTCTATAAGCTCTACACGCTCATCTTCTGACAGGATGCCTGCTTTCGACATCTGGTGGTATTCTCGGATGTTGAAAAGGCGCTTATCGGTCTGTATTTGAACCGCCATAACTACTTACCTTCTTCCATAAGAGTCGCCACTCACTGAGTTCATGATACCACTAACTTGCGCTTGCAAACAAGACGGTGGACGGTTGTTGGTTGTCAGTAGTGATCTGGTCTGACGATGGAACTGCCTTAAGTCGGCAGACCAGATTCTTGTAGAGGTGGATCTATCTTCCAATGGAAGTTTGTTAAGTTGGAAGTTAAGATTCTGGGCGTAGCGGGCTTGTATGCTGGACTCGTTTTACACATGAGCCAAACGTAAATGACACTTTGTGCGCCGGGTATCAGGCAGAGGGCAAACCTAACCTCACACTTAAGGAACTTCCATGTAAGGTTAGGTTTGCCTTCCTAACGT
>JBAURA010000464.1:0-3680 GCA_049580985.1 Chloroflexia bacterium | reverse complement strand
TGAGCCTTCCCACCTCCCCGCGAGGGAGAGGGTAAGACCCCTGGAAGAACACCAGGTTGTGAGCACACAGGTGTTTCCTCCGTAAGGAGAGAGCCATGTAGTGCCTCATGGTCGAGGGCTTGTCTCCGCTCTCGGCTTACCCCCTCTGTTCATCCTCCATGAGGATAGCAAAAGGGTAAGACGAAGCATGAGCAAGCGTCAAGCAATTTCATTCATCACACGCAAATAAGGTTACTCAGTTTCCAATTCGCTCCCATTCATCTGCTTGCTAACTCTCTTAGGTACTCCCGCTTACATGGAGGGAGGAGAAAGAGAGAGAAGGGAACACTTTTGTTCCGTGATCAGAGCGTACTGGCCCCACCCAGCCCCATCCCCAACCTGGCACTGAAACAGTACAGCGCCGATGATACTCCAGCTACCCGGCTGTGGGAAAGTAGGCCATTGCGGGGCAATCTCTTTTCCTTTACTCTCTTTCTCCTCCCTCTTTGTTTGCTTTAATCCCCTCCACGCTCACCACGTACCCTCCTATATAGGTAACCGTTTCGGTTACCAAACTGTGTGGGAGACAGTCCGCGAAGGCGGACTTCGTTTGCGTAGCCCGCGAATTTATTCGGCGGGCGATATCTCCACCACGAAAATGCTGGTTTTGACTACATCCTGATGACACAGATAGGGCATTGACCCGCACAGAATAGAGCGGTACAATGCTCAATCATAACGCTCTGCTTTTTCCCTACCTCTTCGGTACAGCTTTCGTGCTCCTGCACTCACCCGGGATAGGAGGGACCACATGCGGCGATTCTATTTGGCCTCCGGTATTGTTGTCGGGCTTCTGGCTCTGATAGCAGTCAGTCTTGCTCTATGTGCCTGGCAAGCCAGCGCCGAATCCCGGCAATACCCTCTTTTCGACGGACCAACTGCCACGCCCACTACTCTCGCTTGCACCTATTCCGTGGTCGAGGCAACGGGCACTATCATCCTCGGCACGGACGACACGGGCAACCACTGCGACGATTGCACCGCCGAGGTCTTTCTTCCATTCCCTGTATCGCTCTACGGCCAGGAATACACGCTTGCCTACGCCAGTTCCAACGGCAACCTGCAATTCATCACTGCCAACCAGATATCGTTCAACGAATGTTTCCCCGCGCCCAGCTTCGAAGCCGCCGTCTTCCCCCATTGGGACGATCTTCTCACCGACGATAACCCCGGCTGCCCAGGCGGCACCTGTGGCATTTTCACCGCCCTTATGGGTGCGCCCCCCAACAGGATCTTCACCATAGAGTGGCGCACCGTCCGCTACACCGATCCATTCCAGCCGGTGAACTTCCAGGTCTGGTTCTACGAGGGCCAAGCGAACTTCGACTTCGTGTATGGAGTAGTATCAAACAACGGCAGCGATTCCACCGTTGGCGTGCAAAAGGACGACACTACCTACACCCAATTCTCCTGCATGGACGCCAGCCTGTCGCCCAACCTCGCGCTCCATTGGGTCGGACAGAACTGCCCCAGCGCCACGCCCACCACGACCTCTACACCGTGCCCAGGCTGTACCCCCATCCCCACAGCTACCATAACGCGTACTCCCACCACGATCCCTACCGCCACAGCCACGCCGTGCGGGTTCGAACGGTTCATGGGAGCCATCACCAACAGCGATCCCCAGCAGTCGGGCCGGCTGACCCGCGATGAAGTTCGCTCGTTATGCCAATTCCCTGAAATCTGCCCTGGAATTGAAGATGGAGCACTTCGTCACTACGATAGTTACACACGCACGAACAACACCGATTCCACCCGGTGCGTAACGGTGGGCCTCTCCACCATGTGCAACGGCACGCAATTCATCTTCGCGGCTGCTTACCTCGAGACCTTCGACCCGAACGGCCTATGCCAGAACTACCTGGCCGACATGGGCGTCAGCCCCTACCCGCACAGCTATATGTCGTTCTTGTTGCCGCCAGGCAGCAGCGCCGTGATCGTAGTTAGCGAGGTGACGACCAACCAGGGCTGCCCAGAATACACCGTGACCATCACGGGTCTCGGCTCGTGTGCTACCCCTTTGCCTACCGCCACCGGTACTCCCCCCACCGCCACAGCCACTCCGACCAGCACACCCACACCCTGCGGGTACGACTTCGCAATGTCCGTGGGTACTATAGTGCCCGGCACGGAGGACACCGGCAACCACTGCGATGACTGCGTAACTAACGTTACCCTGCCGTTCCCCTTCCCGTTGTACGGGCAGGAGTATAGCACGGCCAACGTAAGCTCCAACGGCAATATTCAGTTCGCCACCGCTTCGACCAACCGCTTCAATGCTTGCCTGCCCGCCCCTTCGCTCAGCGCTTCGCTCCTCCCTAACTGGACTGACCTCGTCACCGACTGCACCGACTGTGGCATCTACACATCGCTCAGCGGCAGCGCTCCCAACCGCGTCTTCAACATAGAATGGCGCGCCGGCTACTTCAAAGGCGGCTCCGCTAACTTCGAAGCCCGCCTCTACGAAGGCACAGGCGTATTCGACTTCACATATGGTCAGATGGACGACCCAGGCAATAACTCGACAGTAGGCGTGCAGAACGCAGGGGCCACTGCCTTCAACCAGTACAACTGTAACTCCGGCGGCCTCAATAACGGGTTGCGACTCCTGGGCATACCACAGGTCTGCCCAACTGCTACACCTTCTCCCACGTGCACTAGCACCTTCACCGATGTCCCCCCAGACTCGACTTTCTACAGTTATATACGCTGCCTGGCATGCCGCGACATTGTTAACGGCTATCCATGCGGAGGCCCAGGTGAGCCATGCAACGGTAATAGCGACCCATACTTCCGTCCAGGCAACAACGTGACGAGGGGGCAGATAGCTAAGATAGTATCCAACTCGGCGAACTTCCAGGATCCTGTCGCTGATCAGACTTTCGAGGATGTGCTCCCAGGTTCCACCTTCTACCTGTACATAGAGAGGTTGGCAGTACGAGACGTGATAAGCGGCTACACATGCGGCAGTCCTGGCGAGCCTTGCGTGCCACCCGGCAACAGGCCATACTTCAGGCCCAACGGTCACGCCTCCAGGGGGCAGCTATCTAAGATCGTATGCAGGGCCTATGCCTGCACAGGCAACGTGCAAGGTCAGACCTTCGAGGACGTGCCCCCAGGCTCCACCTTCTACACGGATATCGAGCACCTGCATGCACTGGGCGCTATCAATGGCTACCCGTGCGGAGGGCTAAGCGAACCATGCGTGCCACCCGACAACCGACCCTACTTCAGACCAGCAGCAAACGTCACCAGAGGGCAAACCTCTAAGATCGTTGCCACCACATTCTTTCCTGAATGCAATCCGGAAGATCGCCACTAACACTCGCTACTCGTCACTCGTCACCTGTCCTGTGATGCTGTTCACGTCCAGGTAGAGTCGCTCGCCCATGATCTTGTCGTCCTTGAAAGGGAAGTAGATCACCAGGTCGAACTCGATATGCCGTCCGCTGGGCGGTATGCCGAACAGCGGGCCTGTGTGCGTCCCGTGCACGTGCGACTCTTCCACCACGTAGTACTCGTCCGCCACCTTCGACCGCAAATCAAGCTTCACGTCTGGCATCGCCTCCCACAGCATGTGGTAGAACTCGCGTATCTCCTCTTTGCCGCGCCACGCCTTCTTGAGCGGCACGATCTCGTAC
>JBAURA010000463.1:0-10572 GCA_049580985.1 Chloroflexia bacterium | reverse complement strand
GTACTGGCTAACAATGAAGATTGCCAATATGTAGAGCAGCCAAAGCGTATCCCCACTACTCTGACCTTGTATATAAAGTGGGCTGTTATACAGGAAGAGGAGGAAGAAGGTAATGACTGCCAAGAGTAGAACGGCACGGGCAATCTGAAGATCTTCTGACGTGTATGTGCGACCAAGCAAACCGCGTTCTTCTAAAACGCCCTTTCCTATCTGGTAAATCCAATACAGCCCAATAGCCACGAAAACCCACAGCTGCACATATCGATAAGCTGAAAGGAATATAACGAGGCTGACGAGTGAGGCAACTACTAGTGAATAGTACCGAGACAGCCGGAGAACCAAGTTTCTATCAGGGCGTGGCCCAGGGAAGGCAAGCGTCCCTCCGAAGTAATAGGGTTTAGGCATGGCAACCTCTCATCGATAAGAATCACGTATCTGATAGGCTCAGTTTGAGTATTATACAACTCAGCTACCTGAGGTACTATGATCCCTCCTGAATCAAAACATAGAGATCAATTAATAGGGGGTTTAAGACCACGTATGAGAATGAGTTATATTGGCACGTTTCCTGCAACGTACACAGCATCCCCATGCAGGAGGCGTATTATGGCTACCGCGGGCGTTGCGCAATCTATTGTTGACCGGCAGGAGTGGCTGGACGCCGTTTCGGATGCTATCCAGCCACTTGTGAACAAGGCTTTCTCCGAGACGGGCGAGGCGGGCCGCATAGCCAAAGACCTCCTGACGGGCGTGTGGCTCGGCCACCCCCTCCACCCGGTGATCACGGACGTGCCGATCGGTGCCTGGACCATCTCCTCGATGTTCGACCTGATCAGCATGGCCGCCGGTAATGACGAGGGCCTGGACCGCGCGTCCGATCTTGCCCTGGGCGCGGGAATCGTGGCGGCATTCGGCGCGGCGATCACCGGCATCACTGATTGGAGCGACGTGGGCGGTGCACACCGCAGGATGGGTATGGCCCACGCTCTTCTCAACGTAGGTGGGCTTGGTCTCAATATCTGGTCGCTAGGACTTCGCATGGGCGCGGGTAAGAGGGGCAATCGCGGGTTTGCGCGTGTCCTCTCGTTCGGCGGCTATGGGGTATCCGCGCTCGCCGCCTTTGTAGCTGGCGAATTGATCTATAACCTCGGCCAGGCTATCAACCGCAACGCCTGGACCGAAGGCCCCGAAAAGTTCACGGATGTCGCGCCGGTGGACGATCTGCCTGAGGGCCGCATGGCCCATTTCGAGGTGGATGAGAAGGATATAGTGGTCGTGCGCCACGATGACGGGATACATGCGTTCGGCGGCACCTGCTCTCACTACGGTTGCGGGCTTTGGGAGGGGAAGCTGGAAGGCCACACCGTCACCTGCCAGTGCCACGGCTCCCAATTTGACATAACAGACGGAAGCGTTATGCATGGCCCGGCTACAGCTCCTGTTCCCTCCTATGAAGTGCGCCAACGTGAGGGCCGGCTTCAGGTGCGCGAGCGCAGTTGATAGCGTGCCGGTAATAAGTCGTAATCCCTACGACAAATTACGTAATCTCCTCTTTTTCTCCCACCGATGCTACGCACAGTAGCATTTTGTCTGGCACAAAACCTGCTTTCATCATCCCAGCCTACCCAGGGGCGTAGGGGACCGGGACAACGGAGCGGCACCAGGGTCCTGCTCCTTGGTAGGGAGCACGAGGAATAGAATTCTACCTAGCATAACGCTATTAGGAGGAAAATAGAGGATGAGCAGTAATAGAAACATCGCAAGGAAGTGGTTCGCAGCCGCAGCCACGTTTGGCGCGGCAGCGCTAACTTTCAGCGCGGCGGCGCTGGCGCAAACCCCCTCACCGGGCGCGACGGTCAGCCCAGGCGCTACAGGCACCGCCTCCACCACCTCGGTGGTGACGGGCACCGTCACTCCTGGCACTGCTATAGTAACAGGCACCGCCACGGTTACGGGCACGAACGTCGCCACCAGTACCCGCGTAGTACCGACCGTACCAGTGCCCTCGAGCATCTATGTTCCGGGCGGCACCGGCAACTTCCCCTACGCCGACGCAGCTTTCAAGAGAATATGGGACCGCACCGACTCGGTGGTAGCCGAAGGCAGGATCGCACGCACGTGGTTCTGGGGACCCGGACCGAACACCCCCGGCCTGCTCGAGCAGTACAACCAGGGCGTTAACAAGCAGCGCCTGGTGCAGTACTTCGACAAGAGCCGCATGGAGATCAACAATCCCAACGGCGACCGCAGCAACCCCTTCTTCGTGACCAACGGCCTCCTGACCGTGGAGTTGATCAGCGGTTTCATCCAGCTAGGCGACGCTGACTTCGTCAAGTACCGGCCGGCATGTATCCCTATGTCCGGCGACTTCGGGGATACCAACGCGCCTACGTACTTCGACTTCCAGGGTGTGTCTAATACCCAGGCGGGCGACCACGATGCGGCTGATCGCACCGGCCAGAACGCGACCGACACGATAGCGCGTGGCGGCCAGGTTGGCACAGACCCTTCCAAGGCCACTGTGCCCGGCGTCAGGTTTGTTCGCTACGAGAACAAGCACAACATACCGCAGGTCTTCTGGGACTTCCTGAATTCCAGCGGCCCCGTCAAGAACGCGCAAGGCCAGGTCGTCAACGAGAGGTTGATCGATCCCTGGAACTATGCATCAGGTCTCCCGATCAGCGAGCCTTACTGGGCCAGGGCCACCATCTCGGGCACAGTGAAGGATGTCCTGATCCAGGCGTATGAGCGCCGAGCGCTCACCTACGTACCCAGCAACCCAGCCGGGTTCCAGGTGGAGATGGCGAACATCGGCCAGCATTACTTCGACTGGCGCTACCGTAACTACGGTTACTGCCCGGCTGACCCGATAACCACACCTACGCCGCCCACGCCTGCTCCCAGTGGCACTGTCGTTCCGGGCACGCCTGGCACTCCCGCCGCTACGGGCACTCCCGCTCCCGGTACTCCTGCCGCTACAGGTACCGCCGGTACCCCTGGGGCATCGGCCACAGCTACGCTCTTTGTAGTTACACGCACCGCTACAGGTACGGCTCAACCCGACCCCATCGAGACCCCCGGTGCAACTGGGACCCCGGTGCCCAGGTAAGCTTTTAGACTACGGATAGGCGGTGGGTGGACATCCACCCACCGCCTGCCGTTTACCATCCATCGTAAGCATATACGTTTTCAAAAGGAGTTCACGTCATGGCTATCAACACAGCACAGCAACTCTGGCAACACGAGCTACAGGACATCTACGATGCCGAGCATCAATTCCTCAAAGGGCAGCAGGAAATGCTATCAAATGCCACCGACCTCAAGCTACAGGCGATGCTGACCGAGCACATTCGGCAGACCGAAGGGCAGATCACCAACCTTGAACAGGTGTTCAAGCTGGCCGGCCTCCAGCCCCGGCGCGAGATGTGCGACGCGGCCAAGGGTCTGGTCAGCGAAGCCAAGAAGACGATGAGCGAATGCAAAGATGCTCCGCAGGTATGCGACAATGCGATCCTGGGCGCGGCGTCCAGGGTTGAGCACTACGAGATCGCCGTCTATCGCGGCCTCATCACCGGCGCTCAGTTGATGGGCCAGACCCAGGTGATAACCCTCCTCCAGGAGAACCTGGCACAAGAGGAGCAAACCGCTCAGAAGATCGAGCAGGCCCTGCCCGAAATGCTCCAAAAAGCCGCTTCCCAAGGCTCACGCACGCAGCCCCAGGCGCAGACGAACCACTAGCTAACGTGACGAAGGGCGATAGACGAAGGACAAAAGACAGAAATAGCAATAATGCTATAAACCTTCGTCTATCGCCCTTCGTCCTTCGTCCGTCCTAAAGGGACCATCCCATGCCCAACAAAAGCAAGAAAGAAGACGAAGCCAAGCCCCTTCGCCCACCTCAGCACCAGGTTCGGCAGCCCGGCCTGGAAAGCGAGATGACCCCCAAGCCTAAGGCCGAGAAGCGCGACTACAAAGCCTGCGGGAAGCTGGAGGGCAAGGTCGCCATCATTACGGGCGGCGATAGCGGCATAGGTCGCGCTGCTGCCATCGCCTACGCGAAAGAAGGTGCGGACGTAGCTATCCTCTACCTGAACGAACACAACGACGCCCGCGACACGGCACGCGAAGTTGAGCAGGAGGGCCGCACGTGCCTCCTCATCCCAGGCGACATCGGTGATGAGGCCCACTGCCGCGAGGCCGTCAAGCGTACGGTCAAAGAGCTTGGCAGGCTGGACATCCTGGTGAACAACGCCGCCGAGCAGCACACGAAGAAGAGTATCGAAGAGATTACGTCGGAGCAGTTGGAGCGTACCTTCCGCACCAACATCTTCTCCTTCTTCTACATGACCAAGGCCGCCCTGCCCCACCTGAAGAAGGGCAGCGCGATCATCAACACTACCTCCGTTACGGCCTACCGGGGCAGCCCTGAGCTGCTTGACTATTCGGCCACCAAGGGCGCTATCGTCGCCTTCACCCGCTCCCTCTCAGGGCAACTGGCCGAGAAAGGCATACGCGTCAACGGGGTCGCCCCCGGCCCGATCTGGACGCCCCTCATCCCCGCTACGATGCCGCCGAATAAGGTGGCAGAATTCGGCTCCGATGTGCCTATGAAGCGCGCGGGCGAACCTGCCGAATTGGCCCCAGCTTACGTCTACCTGGCTTCCGATGATTCGTCTTACATGACCGGCCAGATCCTCCATATCAATGGTGGCGAGATAGTCAACGGGTAGCCTGGCCTGTGGCTGTTCAACGGTTCCGTTGGATATGGCTCAAGTTCGTGGCCCCCTCCGACCATCCTATGCCAAGCGCAGAAATCGCATACTGACGAAACCGCGACCATCCTGCAAATGTGCCCAGTGAATTACGCCGTCTATGTCTTGCCCTCGCACTATTCTATCTATTATGAGTTTCTCGCCGCTGTTTAGCTGACCCTGTACGGCGGAGGCCGTCGTTGCCTGCGCGCGGATCCGAAGTCCATCTCCCGTGACCGCAAAGGTTGTGGTCGCAAGGCTCGGGAGGTCAGCATAGACCCGGTCCAGGAATTGTCCGATATTGAAGGCCGGTGGCTTCGGATCTGTCTTGCGCCCGAAGGGTAGCGCGCACTCCGCATGGGTTACGACAAACGGTCGCGCGATCCCGAAGTCCTCGGCAAGCTTCTGGACAAGCCAGACCGCGGCTTTAAGTTGAGCCTCCGGATATGGGTCTTCTCCGTTGTTCAAGTTTTCGATCTCGATGCCAATGGTGAGGCTATTTGCGTCTCCTGTAAAGGGCGGGATGTGCGCCAAGCCTGCGTGGAAAGAGCGTTTACTGTAATCGACGAGATGGTATATCTTTCCGGTCTTAGTGATCAGGTCATGGGCTGATACGCGCCTCTCCGGATGGCCCCCAGGCGCAGGGTCGCATAGATGGGCAAGGCTATTTGTGCCTGCTGTGGCGTGCATCACGATTGCCCGAACTTTCACACCACCTCTGCTGTTGGAATTCGGTGACGGGTGATTCTCGATGGTAGGTGCCATAGTGGACTATCTCCTTTAGCTTAAATACATTTTCTCGAACTCAAGCAAGACGCGAAAGACCGGGACAGACTATAGAGCGAAGTCCCACTCGACACAGTGCAATCGAGCGCTCACGCTTGAATTATCTCGTCTCTGAGATCAGCACATCGCGTAAAGACAAAAATCACCGACCACATAAGCTCTATGCCGGCTCAAAGTCGATGTGCTGAACCCTGTAGACTGGATTAGCACTAGTGTACATCCGTTACACTTACGAGTCAATACTGAATTTCTAATGTTGACCAAGTCTTTGAACGGCTAATTGATTGCAGAGCCTGGCCCGCGAAGTTGCCCCCAGCACGAGGCTGACCAGCAGTACTAACAATAGAGCTACTGAACTGCATATGTGAAGCAGACAAGTTACGACCGTTGGCGTATTATATATCACAAGTCCAGATGAAGGGGATAGGTGCCTCATGAAATCTTCAAAATCGGAGACTGTCCGTCTCGGCGTCATCGGCGCGGGCCTTGCCGCCAGGCTGCTCCATTGGCCCGCGCTTGAGCGACTGCGAGACCGCTTCACGATAACTATGGTGGCCTCCGGCTCCGAGGATTCGTCGCGCAGCTTCGCCGAGATGGTTGGTGGCTGCCCCTGGACGCTGAACTACCACGATGTACTTGAGAGCGACTCGGTGGAGGCGGTCCTGGTTACGCTCCCCATACACCTGAACGCCCAGGCGCTCGCGGAGAGCGTGCGCGCGGGCAAGCACGTCCTCTGCGAGAAGCCTATCGCCGCCAACCTGGAACAGGCGCGACAAGTAGTGGCCGAGGTAGAAGCAGCCGCCGAAGCGCGCGGGCTGGCAGTCGCAATCGCGGAGCATTTCCACTACCGGCAGGATATCATCACAGCCCGCGAATGGATTCGCAAGGGACGCCTCGGCGAGCTATTCCTGGTGGACGTGACTTGCTATCACTATATCGATACTACCCAGGGCTTCGCGTCTACCCCCTGGCGGTGGGACAGCCAGTACAGGGGTGGGGCCGTTACGGATGCGGCGGTGCATCACGCGGCTTTCCTCCGCGAGATTGGCGGCAAGCCCGAGCAGGTGCAGGCGTTCACCAAGTTGATCCACCCACGCTTCAGCGGCATGGACACTATTACGCTAAATGTGCGCTTCCGCAACGGCGCGCTGGGCCGACTCCTCTTCACAGGAGGGGCTGTGGGTGTCGAGACGCCATTCCTGCAAGCTACCATCTTCGGCACCGAGGGCGCGATCACTATGGATGACCGCACCGTTCGCCTCCGCACGAAAGAAGGGAAGGAGGACCAGTTCGGCCCCTACGACAGCTCGGAGGCCTATTTCGATCAGCTTGTGAACTTCCACGAAGCGATCACTAAAGGGGTGCCCGTGGTGTCAACGCCCGTGGAAGCCCTGCGCGACCTGGAGCTCCTAATGCGGGCTTATGATTCGGCGGAGAGCCGGAGCGTTGTGCTATTTCCATAGTCGATAGGCTCTATAGTTGTGATGAACCACCTCTCTGTGCGGGGTGTATAATGCGTGAGGGTTTTCCGAAGGAGCCGTGCGCATAATGAGCTTCTCCAAATGATAACCGGCCCGTATGGACAGGCACGCATGGCCCAGGCCACCGAGGCCGACCTGCCGGGCGTGATAGCCCTCTTTGACGAGGCGGTTGCCTGGCTGGTAGGCATGGGGATCAGCGGGCAGTGGGGCACGACGCCTTTCTCGGAATTGCCTGCCATGCGCGTTCGCTTCGATGAGTGGATCGCCGAGGGGACACTCTTCATCGCGCGGGTGGATGGCGCACCAGCCGGCACGGTTGTGCTCAGCGAGCGTATACCAGGCTATGCGCTCCACGTTCTGCCTCGGTTTCCCGAAGATGCCTTCTACCTTGAAGCGTTTACTACCTCTCGCGCCCTGGCGGGCCGGGGCGTCGGGCGCGACCTTCTACGCTGGACCGAGGATTACGCGGTGGCGAAAGGCAAGCGGGCGATCTGGCTCGATTGCTGGGCCGACAATTCGGCTCTCGTCGCCTACTACACGGGCGCGGGGTTCGTGCCGCGACGCGAGTTCATGGTGGGCAACTGGCGCGGTGTGCTTTTTTATAAGAGCTTGAGCACGTAGTAGCGGACGGTAGTCGGTAGTCGGTAGTCGGCGGATTGGTATGGCATTGAGCACTCGGGCATTGACACATGCACCTGTCTCTTTGGGTCGGCTCGCTCCCCTGGATGCTTTGCGCGGGTTGATTATGGTTGCTATGGCGCTGGACCACGCTAACTATTTCGTAGCCAAGCGGCACAGCGCGGGCGAGTTCTGGTTCCAGGAGCCTCCGACTTATTCTACCGATCTCGACTTTCTCACGCGCCTGGTGACGCACCTGGCGGCTCCAGGCTTCTTCTTCCTGATGGGCGCGGGAATGTGGCTTTTCACAATCTCGCGCAGGCGCGCCGGTTGGCGGGAAGGGAGCATACGCCGCCACCTCGCTTTGCGTGGAGCGCTTCTGATCGCGCTGCAACTGCTGGTGGAGAACAGGGCGTGGGGGTTGGCCCTCCCTCCGGGCGTAGATTTCTCCTTCAGCTTTTACATGGGTGTGCTTTATGGGTTGGGTGGGGCGCTCCTTTTCGGCTCATTGCTGGTGGGGCTGCCTTCACGTATTCTCGTCCCGCTTGGCATTGGCTTGATCGCCTTGTCTAACCTCTTTCTTGCCGATACTGCTTCGGGCGGTAGCCTCGATCCGTTGCGTGCGCTCTTACTCACGGCAGGCTCAAGCGGCGAGCTTAGCGTCTACTATCCTATCCTCCCCTGGCTGGGTGTATCCCTCCTGGGCATCTGTTTCGCCCGCGTCTTCTGTTTGGATGGGGACTCGCGCACGGCACCTCGCGCTTCTCTCCCCTGGTCGGCCCCACTCGGCCTGGCGCTCCTGACTCTGTTCGTCATTCTCCGGCTGCTTGGCGTCGGCGATCCCCATGCCCCGGCTAAGGGAGAGTGGGTTGCCTTCCTGAACGTTACGAAATATCCGCCTAGCTTCGATTTCCTGTTGCTCACGCTTGGCGCGAATCTTTTATTGCTTGGCGTGCTGGCGTGGGTGCTTATGGGCTGGAGGTTGGCGAGAGTGTTCTTGCACCCGTTGCTTGTGTTTGGGCAAGTGCCTCTCTTCTTCTACCTGCTCCACCTCTTTCTCTATGCGTTGTTGGGGATCCTCTTCGCGCCGCAAGGCACGACTTTAGAGGCTATGTATCCCCTGTGGCTGCTTGGGTTGGCGATCCTCTATCCGCTCTGTTGGGGATATGCGAGATTCAAGGCCAGTCGTCCAGCTGCTTCTGTCTGGCGATTCTTCTGATTTGCCGCGATCACGAGCTTAGAGTGTGATTAAGCTATTACAAAAACGGCGAGCCAATGCGGCTCGCCGTTTTTGTAGTTTTGTGAGTGTATTAGATGCTTATTTCCACGCGGAGCTGTAGCGCTCGCGGGCTTCCTCGACCGCGTATTCGTTGAGGTCGGTGAGGTCGCTCAGGTCGCGGACGACGGCATAGGGGACCAGGTCAGCCAGGTCCATCGCGATCTGTGCGTTGTCCTTCAGGTGGCGGGTAGCCAGGTCGGCGGTTTCTTTGTCGTTACAGGCGAGGCAGGTGGTGATCAGCATCACATAGCTGATGTTGCTCAGGCCAATTGCCGTGTAATCATCGCGCAGGTCCTTCGAAACCTCCTCGGCGCGAAGCTTGTCGATCAGGCCCGCAGCCACCCCCAGTATGGAGGCCCCGGCTTCCTTGATAGGATTGGTAGCCTGGCCGCCCAGTGCTTCCAGCCTCCCGCGTAGCGTGTTCACGTGGCCTTCCAGGGTATCGCGTATCTCCCGCAGCTTGGGGTTGATATCGGTCTCGTCCTGGGTCTCCTTAACCTGCTTGTCGATGGCCTGGTAGATATGGCCCTCAAGGGCCACCATGTCCGACAGGTACTTGGTGACTATGTCGTGCTTCTTGCCGGTCGGTTGGGTGTATTGCCCCTGCGCCGAGCTGTCTGTGTAAGTTGTATTATCCATCGTACTTTCTCCTCTAGTGCCGATCTGCAATGTAGTTCAGAGTGGGCATATTTTGCCTGGGCCGCTTTTCTTCCCGCATGCGGTAGCGGCCTCAACAAGGGATGGGTGAGGAGCAATATATGTGCCAACACCGCGTAACAGGACGCATGAGGGCGCGGCGCACAGGAGTTCAAAAGCCCTGGGCTATTTTGGCTCTTTCGGTTGATTTTGCGTCTAAACAAGCGTCAGTGGCACGGAATCTGCTAAGTATCTATCGGCCAAGTGCCACTACAAGGTTCAAATAGAACCATTACCTAGCACAACGTCGGCTGACGCAGCGCGACTAAGGAGGACAAAACAGATGGGAACAGTAGTAGGTTTGTTCGATAACACGACTCAGGCACAGAACGCAGTACAACAACTCCGCAACAGTGGTATCAACGTGAACGATATTGGCGTGGCTATGCGCTCGGTGGACACTACCGGCACGACCGAAGTAGTAGATACGGGCGTTAGCGGGGCCGCTACCGGCGCAATGACCGGCGGTGCCCTCGGTGGCCTGGCCGGCCTGCTGGTCGGCATAGGCGCTCTCACCATCCCCGGCATCGGCCCCGTAGTGGCCGCAGGCCCCCTCGGCACTGCTCTCGCCACCACCCTGGTAGGCGCGGGTATCGGCGCTGCCACGGGCGGCATCATCGGCGCGCTGGTTGACGCAGGCGTACCCGAAGAGGAAGCTCGCCTCTACAGCACCGGCGTGGAGAGGGGTGGGGTGCTCGTCACCGCTCGCGTGCCCGATGGGCAGGAGCAGATGGCACTCAGCATCTTGAACGACAACGGCGCGCGCGACATTCGCGGCGACTCCGCTAACTATAGCGACCCCAACTGGCGCTACGGCCGTAGCGATGGCAAGTCGGGTGGTGGCCATGACGAAGGTGTTGGGAGTGAAATGGGCGGCGGCCTGGCAGGCGCGGCGGCAGGGGCAGCCATCGGTACGGCCGTAGCCGGACCGTTGGGCACAGGCGTCGGCGCTGTGATAGGT
>JBAURA010000462.1:0-10361 GCA_049580985.1 Chloroflexia bacterium | reverse complement strand
GTCTCGTTAATGGGACCACATTCAGCTTTGTAGAATATGAGATTACATTCCAAGAGCGTAGAGGCGGTGGCTACTGGTGCGAAAAGAGTGGCACTTTAGAGTATAGACAAGAAAACGGGCAAGAAATCCTTGAAGGATCTTGGGAAGACCCTGGTTGTGCCTCGGGCACTCTAAAATTGGTAAAGAAGTAATTGCCCTCTTGAATACCGAAATTAGAGTTACGCTCCCGACCACTCCAGCCTTAAAGAATTGGAATTCATAAACTATTTATTGCTTAGGATCCTTGAAGTGGCCGAGGGCTACGCCTCCCAATGTGTAGGATTGAGGCCAAGGTGATCTCAGGCACAGAACGGAGCCGGTATGGAGGTAGAGATGAATTCACAGAATGGGCATGGGCAACCTAGTCGATACTCGATGATCATAGAGTGGGCAGACGAGGACAATGCGTTTGTCGTAACGGTACCGGAGTTGTCGGGTTGCCGCACGCATGGAGTAACCTACGAGGAAGCGGTGAGGCAAGGCCAGGATGCCATCGAGAGCTGGCTTGATGCGGCTTTGGCAAAGGGCGAGACGCCCCCAGCCCCGAAAGGCTTCGTATATTGGCCGCCGTTCCACAAGCATTCTAAGGAAGCCGATGCCCAGAAAGATCCGGCAGTTGAAAGCCGATCTGCGTAAAGCAGGGTTCAGTTGGCGGCCTGGCAAGGGAAGCCATACGGTTTGGAAACATGACTTAATACCTGACGAGATCTCTATTTCAGGTAACGATGGCGACGATGCCAAACCTTACCAGGAAAGGCAGGTACGAACAATTCTGGCGAGGCTGGAAGAAGCGCAAAGGAGGCAGCCATGAACGGGATACGTGATACGAATAACAAGGGTGCCGGCAATGAACATGAATTGTACAGGCGGTATTCGATGCTCATCCAGTGGTCCGAAGAAGATCAAGTCTATGTAGTCAGTATTCCAGAGTTGCCGGGAGCTAAGACGCACGGCTACACATATGAAGAAGCGGCTCGGCAAGGGCAGGATTTGATAGAAAGCTGGGTAGATGCCAATATCGCATGGGGAAGGCCTGTGCCACCGCCTAGCCTGTTCAAGAGCCAGGAACCAGGCAATATTGAAGAATTAGAGGTCAAAGCAAGCTAATACGGAGAAGGTTGAAATGGTAATCAAGAACAGAACCTACACTGATCGCGCCTCGACAATTACACCCATAGACTGGGAGCGCGTGCGCGCCGACTTCCCGATCCTGGAGCGGACGGTGCATGGCAAGCCGCTCGTTTACCTAGACAGCACGGCGACCTCGCAGAAGCCGAGGGCTGTGCTGGACGCTATGGACGATTACTATCGCACGTGCAACGCCAACATCCATCGCGGGGTGTACGAGATCAGCGAGATTGCCACGCGGCGGTACGAGGAGGCGCGTGGGAAGATCGCGCGGTTTGTGGGGGCGAGGTCGAGCAGGGAGATCGTGTATACGCGCAACACTACGGAGGCGATCAACCTGGTGGCGTATTCCTGGGGGCGGGCCAATCTTCGTGAGGGGGACGTGGTGCTGTTGAGCAAGATGGAGCATCACTCGAACCTTGTGCCGTGGCACATGCTGGCGCGGGAGCGCGGGGTCGTGGTGCGATACCTGGATGTGACGTCGAGGGGCACGCTGGTGTTGGATAATCTAGGGGAGATGTTGATGGGGGTGCGGCTGGTGAGCGTGACGCACATGAGCAACGTGCTGGGGACGATCAACCCGGTGGAGAGGATAATCGAGGAGGCGCACGCGGCGGGGGCGCTGGTGATGCTGGACGCGGCGCAGAGCGTGCCGCACCTGCCTGTGAACATGCAGAGTTTGGACGCCGATTTCGTGGCGTTTTCGGGGCACAAGATGTGCGGGCCGACCGGGATCGGGATACTGTACGGAAAGTTGGAGTTGCTGAAGGAGATGCCGCCGTTCATGGGGGGCGGGGATATGATCTCGACGGTGACGCTAGAGGGGTTCACGCCGAACGAATTGCCGTGGAAGTTCGAGGCGGGCACGCCTGCTATCGCGGAGGCTATAGGGCTGGGGGCGGCGGTGGACTACCTGGGGGCGATAGGGATGGAGAACACCCATAGGCGGGAGCAGGATCTGACGGAATATGCGCTGGACAGGCTGCGCGGGCTGCCGGGCGTGACGGTGTACGGGCCGGACGCCGGGGAGAAGGGCGGCGTGATGTCGTTCGAGATCGAGGGGGCGCACCCGCACGACGTGGCGACTATATTGGACAGCGAAGGGATATGCGTGCGGGCGGGACACCACTGCTGCCAGCCGTTGATGCACCACCTGGGGGTGGGGGCGCTGGCGAGGGCGTCGTTCTATGTGTATACTCGGTTCGAGGATATCGACGCGCTGGTGGAGGGGATCGGTAAGGTGCGGGAGGTGTTCGCGTAGTGCAGGACACGCAGGTCATGTACCGCAAATGGCTTTTGCTGCTGCTGCCGATAGTGGGCATATTTATTGTGGGCGAAGGGCTATTGCAGTACGAGTGGAACCCGGTGAGGGTGGGGTTGTTCTTGTTCTTCGTGGGGTTTTTGGTTTACAGGGTGGTTGTGCTGGTGAGGGAGAGATGAGGAACGTGGCGCACACCAGAGTACGCAAAGTGCGAGCGGTCAGGCCGAAACAGGACAGCTGGCACGACTCGTGGCTGGAGCCTCTCGCAGACCTCCTGCGGCGAAGTGCTGACTTTGTCCTGGGACTAGTAGGAAGGTCGGCATCCAAGTTGGTAGCCAGAGGCGGGGTAGCATGTATTCTGAGTGGTGGTCTCTGGATTGCGGTAGTTGCCTATCTTCAGATGCTGGACATGGGTGTGGTAGACAATTCCTACTTCAAAGCACTGTTTTACATCGCACCACTGTTGTTCATGCTAGACGGGCTGCTTGCGGTGTACGCGCTCAATATGAAAGCGCCTGGCAGGTTGGGCAGCATAGGTGTCTGGTTGTCGGCTTTGGGGATAGGCATCGCTACATGGCAGAATTTTGATTATTTCTGGCTAGGACAGGATGTGCACCTGGTAAACATGCTAGGACGGGACTTCTACCTGATAAATATCTTCTATTCGTGGCCCATTATCGCAGAATGGTTCTTCAGTATGGGGCTGGGCCTGTTCATATTTACGTTGGGGATTACGACCTTGAGCATTGCCAATCTAAGAACCAGGGCGCTTCCTAAACAAAGTATGCTATATCTGGCGGCAACCTCGATAGCAATGACACTCAATGGGTTTGTGCCAATTATGGGCTATATCGCTAATGATATAGTGTATTGGAATGGGTTGTTTGCGATCACATTGATGCTTTTCGGCATCGGGTGGATATGGCTTGGGGTCTCGTTGTTGAAGTTTCGGACTAAGGTGGTCAACCAAGCAGTAGTTATGCAGGTATAGGCAATGGACTCATTATACGCACAAGAGATATTGGACCACTATAAGAACCCGCGCAACTTCGGGCAACTGGACGACCCGGACATTCGCGTGGAGGCGAACAACCCGCTGTGCGGCGACAGGCTGTCGATGGACTTGCGGCTGAGGGATGGGGTGGTGGAGGATGTGAGTTTTTCGGGGCGGGGGTGCGCGATCAGCCAGGCATCGGCCTCGATGCTGACTGAGGAGATGCTGGGAAAGCGGCTGGAAGACTTGGCGGGGACCACGCGGGACGACATCCTGGAGATGCTGGGGGTGCAGGTGAGCTATGCGCGGATCAAGTGCGCCACCCTGTCGCTGGGGCTGCTGAGGCTGGCCTGCGCTGAGGCGGGAATCTCTATCTCGGAGCGGATGGAAGAAGAGTAGACTTTATTTTGGAACCACAGAGGCACAGAGGCACAGAGGATTTTGAGGGGTTTGGACTCTTTCCCTGTAGAGTGCTAGTGCATCAAGGAGGAGATTCTTCAATGGGAATCTCTGTGACTCTGTGCCTCTGTGGTTCAAAACAATAGGAGCGGGTATGGCACAGACGTTGATTATCGAGAATGCGCGGGTGTATACGATGGACCGAGAGGTGCCGCACGCGAATGCTATCGCGATACGGGACGGGCGGATCGTGGCGGTGGGGAGCAAGGAGGACGTGGGTCTGCTGCCCGGTGGGGTGCGGCGGATCGACGCGGGTGGGCGGGCCGTTATTCCAGGCTTGATCGACGCGCATATACACTTTCTCGATTATGCGCGCAGCCTGTCGAAGATAGAACTGGATGGTGTGGCCTCGAAGGAGGAGGCGCTTGCCAGGGTGGCGGGCCGAGCGAAGGAGCTTGGGCCTGGCAGGTGGGTGCTGGGGGGAGGGTGGAACAACAACCAATGGGGGTCGCCTGAATACCCGACGCGGCACGACCTGGACCGGGTCGCGCCTGGGAACCCGGTGCTGCTCACCAGGAAGGACATGCATAGCTGCTGGGTGAACAGCCTGGCATTGCAGAGGGCGGGGGTGACGCGGGATACGCCCGACCCGCCGGGAGCGGCTATCGGCAGGGACGCGGAGGGCGAGCCTGACGGGATGCTTTATGAAAGCGCGGTGCGGCTGGTGCAGGGGGCGGTGGACGAAGCTCCTGAGGACGCTATCACGGCCATGAAGCACGGGTTCGGGATGCTGGCTAGCATGGGGCTGGTGGGGTTCCACGATTGCGAGGGGCCGGAGGCTTTTTCGGCGTTCCAGGCGCTGGATGCCGATGGCGAACTGCCTATGCGCGTGGTGATCCTGCTGGCGTACTACAGGCTGGAAGAGAGCATCAAGGTGGGGCTGCGGACGGGGTTCGGGTCGGACAGGCTGCGAACGGGGCCGGTCAAGATATTCAGCGACGGGTCGCTTGGGTCGTCCACGGCGCAGATGCTCGAGCCGTTCGAGGGGCAGCCGCACAACAGGGGGATTGGGACGATCCCGCAGGAGGAGTTGGAGGAGGCGGTGTTGCGGGCCGCTATGTCGGGGATACCGTCGGCAATACATGCGATTGGGGACGCGGCGAACAGGCGGGTGCTGGACGCTTTCGAGCGGGCGCGGGAGGCGATGGGCGTGGGGTACGGGACGGTGGCGGGCAAGAACAGGATCGAGCACGCGCAATTGCTGCACCCGGACGACATCCCGCGTTTCGCCACGCTGGGGGTGGTGGCCTCGATGCAGCCGATCCACGCCACGTCGGATATGCACGCCGCCGACAGGCTGTGGGGGGCGCGCTCGCGCTATGGATACGCCTGGCGGAGCGTATTGGACGCGGGAGGGCTGCTGGCTTTCGGGTCGGATGCGCCCGTGGAGACGCCCAACCCGTTCGTGGGGATACATGCGGCGGTGACTCGGCAGGACGCGAACGACGAGCCGCCCGGAGGGTGGTACCCGGAGGAGCGGCTGACGGTGGAGGAGGCGGTGCGTGCCTACGCGGAGGGCGCGGCCCGGTCGTGCCCGTATTTGCCGGGGGTGACGGGCGCGCTGACGCCTGGGGCGGTGGCCGACCTGTTGGTGCTCGACCGCGACATCTTTACTATACCAGCACAGGAGATCCGGCATACGAAGCCGGTCGTGACTATGGTGGATGGGGAAGCGGTGTATGACCCGGAGGGGATGATCGGTAGGTAAGGGCGGATCGCTGTGCTTGCTACACCAATTGATTATGTGGGGCGAGAACGCCCGGCGGATAAATCCGCAGGCTACGCAAGCAAAGTCCGCCTTCGCGGACTATTCTACCCACCATTCTCCTCTTCGTCAGGTATCATTTAGAAGCAAGACATCCCGCCTAAGCAGGTTCAAACGTTGGTAAGCCAATCGAATAGATGGGTGAATACGCGCACGCGCACGTCTGAGCGGGAGATGGTGAGGTCGTGCAAACCGTCCTTTATTTCGACTACCTGCACATTGGGGCCGAGGTTATGACTGCCCTGGCGTATATGGTCAACGTTGAGGACGGCGTCGCCTTTGTGGAAGTCTTCTTTCCACTCTTTCCCGTATATGGACTTGTCAGAGCGCATTACGAGCACAGGGCAGGCGATTGAGAGGCCCTGGCGAATGCGAGATTGGGCGACGCGGATCGCGTTGATCCAACCTGCGTAAGTGGGGAAGCCCTCTCTTGGCTTGAGGCGCAAGTCGAAGTCCCATTCTCCGTGAAACTGTTTGTGGATGCTTTCCACATAAAACGGGGAGAGCACATTCTTGAGCGATACAAAGGGCGCGACCTTGCCTACCTGGGTGAAAAGAGCGAGGACAGGCTTGAGGGCGGGGCCGACGTTGAAATCGAGGAAGGGGCTGTTTAGGACCAGGGCGTCGATCTTGTCGAGGGCGGGACCTTCGGCGGCATAGAGGGCCGAGGTGAGGCCACCGGTGGAATGCCCGTTGAGTACCAGGAATGTATTGCCGTCGTTGTCGGTGATAACATTGAGGGCGGAAGTTATGTCGGCGTAGTATTCACGTAGGTCTTTACAGAAGTTGGGGTGCCTGGCGTTATTGAGGGAGCGGCCATATTTGCGGAGATCGAGGGCGTAGAAATTGTAGCCGTGGGCGTTGCACTGCTCGGCGAGATGCGCATGGAAGAAATAATCGATGAAGCCATGCACCAGCAGGAAAGCGCGGTTGGTGGGAGCGGAGGCCTTGCGCCGCACTAGCGTAGCAGTGACCGGGCCGTCGTAGTCATCCGGGAATGAGAGGGTGGCGGCTTCGAAGCCCTGGAGAATATCGGGGGACCAGTCGATTGTTGTGTTGGTGGGCATAGGTTTGCCTCTACCTGGTAGGGACTTGCGAGCCACAGGTATATCCCGGTGAGCGCCCAGGGGAGTTATCGTACAAAGTATAGGGCACAGGTGCGTGATATTCAACAGCTCTTTAATGAAAAAGTCTCTGGTGCTGATGCCGGGGAGTTGTTATAGTTAGGTTATGCGCCGCGTTTTGTGGGTATTGGTTGGATTGCTGCTGTTGGCAGGGTGCGACGTACCCAAGCCACCGCCCGAATTACCTACTCCCTCGCCCGGTTCGAGCAACCCTGAGGAGGCGGTATACAACACACCCGTGAGGGCCACGCCCGACCGTGGGTTCACACCTATCGCGGCGGGGCCTGGGCATATCTACTTTGTGCGCGGCGGGCACTTATGGGCTATCGAACCGGATGGGTCGGGCGAGCGGCAGATGAGCGAGCTGCCAGCCACCGGGGGGCCGCAACCGTCGCCGGACGGTAGGAGCGTGGCGTGGATCGGCGGGAACGATCTTTATGTGATACCCGCGAGCGGAGGAGAGGCCAGGAAGCTATACAGCGGCCCGCTGGCTGAGAAGCAGCGCATAGGGTGGAGCCACGACGGGACACTTGTGGGGTTCATCGCATATGATTTGAGCACGGTCGGGGTCGAGAAGGCCTGGGCCGTGCCTGTAGAGGGCGGTGAGAGATTGCTGATAGCCGACCTGGTGGATGGGGCGGGCCAGTTGGGTGCGAGCTACGAGCGGACCGTGGAGTGGTCGGCGGACGGCAAGTGGGTAGTGGCCGGCGGTCCGAACAATCCGTTCTTCTTGAGGCGATGGCCGCTGGTGACGGGGCACGAAGGCGACGTGCGCGAGATCGCGGGGGGCGAGCCGGATTGGTCGCCCGACAGCAAAAGTCTGCTGTATACCGAGTCGTTGAACGGGGCGGTGCTTATCTATGGGGTATTGCAGAGCGAGGCCACGCCGTTCCGCAACGAGAAGCAGTTGGTGGGTACGGGCCTGGGCGAGTACGGGCAGGGACCGGGGCCGCGCTGGTCGCCCGCGTCGGTGGGGTCGGACAGTGACTTGCTGGTGTATAGGAGTAGGTCATTATCAGGCGAGCCGAACGTGGCGGTGAGGACGCGAGGCGGGCGGGACCTGTCATCGCTGCCCAACCTCACCAACAACGCGGCGTGGTCGCCGTCAGGGGATAAGCTGGTGGTGGAGACAGGGACGATGCAGAGCGATCCCCTTGGGCCGAAGTGGAAGCCGACCGGACTGGCAATCGCCCAGATCAGCCTCGCGGGGGAGCATACGTTGACGCCGCTGGTGAAGGATGGGCAGTGGCCCGCGTGGGGACGGTAGGGACTAATTACAAGGGGGATGGAATGAATACAACAGGTCTCAACCACATAATTCTCACGGTTTCGGATATGGAGCGCGCCAGGGCATTCTATGGCGACCTGCTTGGCTTCGATGTGAAGGTCATGGAAGATGATCCCGATGGGAGCTTTTTCTTCCCGGCGGGGGATGTTTATTTCTTCCTCTTCCCATCCCGCGAGCCTATACCGGGGGACCGCTTCAGCGAATCGCGCATTGGGCTGGACCATCTTTCGTTCAACGCGCCGAGCAGAGAGGCGCTGGACGAGCTTGCCGCCAGGCTGATCGAGGCAGGGGTGCCGACCGCAGGCGTGGAACAATTCGCCCCGACGGGTAATTGGTACGTAGCGTTTCGGGACCCGGACAATATCCAGCTTGAATATTGGCTGCCCTGACCCCTAATTCCTAACCCCTTAATCCCCAATCCCTAACCCCTAATTCCCAAGTCCTCATAGCTTTCGCGTGGGCGGATCAAGGTAGCCTGGTGACCTTCTACCAATACCTCGGCGGGGCGCGGGCGGGCGTTGTATTGGGAGGCCATCGAGAAGCCGTATGCGCCAGCCTGGCCTATCGAGAGCACGTCGCCGGGCTGGGGCGCGCCGAGATGCCTGTCCCTGGCGAGGAAATCCGAGGACTCGCACACCGGGCCTGCTATGTCTATTGGCCGGCCCGTATCCTGGTCGGTTTCGTGTATTGGGAGGACCGGGTGCCACGCGCCGTACAGGGCAGGACGCAGGAGGTCGTTCATGCCTGCGTCTACGATTGCGATTGTAGGCTGGGTATCTAGAGACGCATTATTACGTGCTGATGGGGTTTTGATGTAGAGAACAGTGGTGAGGAGAGCGCCCGCTGGGCCTACGATGAAGCGGCCTGGCTCGACTACGAGATTGAGGTCGCGCCCCTTGAGGAGCGGGCCGAGGGCAGCGGCCAACGCTTCTGGGCCTTCCGGGTTGTCGCCGGGGCGATAGGGGATGCCGAGGCCACCGCCTATGTCGAGGTCTTGGAGGCGAATCCCCTCGGCGGCAAGGAGGTCCCACAGTTGGAGCACGCGGCGCACGGCGTTGGCTATGGGCTGCACGCTCGATAGCTGCGAGCCGATGTGGACGTGGAGGCCGACGGGACGCAGATACGGTGAGCGCGATGCATGGCGGACGATATCGAGCGCTTCCGCCGGTGACACGCCAAACTTGTTCGCGTGGGTGCCGGTGGTGATGTAGGGGTGGGTACCGGCGTCTACGTCGGGATTGACGCGCACCGCGACGGGGGCGACCTTATCCAGGGAAGCGGCTACTTCTTCCAGGGCGGCCAGCTCGCCCGAGGATTCGACGTGGAAGGCCCGTATACCTTCGGCAAGGGCCTCTTGCATCTCGCGCCGGGTCTTGCCCACGCCCGCGAAGACGATCTTTTCCGGCGGGAAGCCCATGCGGCGGGCAAGGTAAAGCTCGCCGCCGGATACCACGTCGGCCCCGGCATTGAGAGCGGCAAGCAAGCCGCCTATTGTGGGGTTGGCATTGGCTTTGAGGGCGTAACAGATGGTGGCACGCTCGGTTAGGCCCTCCAGGGCGCGAACCAGGCGTACATATTGGCCGCGTAGCACAGGCGCGCTATAGGCATAGAGGGGCGTGCCGAAGCGCTCGGCCAACTCGGTAACGGCCACGTCCTCAAAATGCAGGATAGCGTCTTTGTAGCGTAGTGCGGTGGACATTGGGGTGTATAAAACGTAAAACGTAAAACGTAAAACGTAACTACGTAATCTCCATCATAACATCTTGATGTAATTTGGTACTCAAGGCGTCTTGAGGAGGCTAACACTTGAGGCGGCTAACATATGGAATAGTACAAAGCCAATACGCTGCCGACCAAATTCCTTTTTGTATGCTGAGCTTGCGAAGAATCCGGTGGGTGGGGACCATGTACTTTGCCAAAGATAAGGCTTACCTTAGACATCCTCCTGCCCCACCGGATTCTTCACTGCGTTCAGAATGACAACTCTGTAGGTGGTTCGCGCTGCGCACCATCTATCATACCAGGCACTCTTTTATTCATCAGCCAGTAGCGCATGACGCATGAGGTTAATCTTAACTTCCCACTTAAGGAAGTTCCATTGGAAGTTAAGATCATGGTCACCGAAACCTGCTCTGCCCACGGAAATACGTTAAGTGGGCAGAGCAGATTCTTGAGCGTGTAAACATGCCTACGATGGAACCTCTCTTAAGTCGTAGGTTAGGTTTGCCCTCCCACCTCATGCGCCACCTACGTTTTGCGGGTTACGTTTCGCGCCCCGGCGTGACCTCTGGGTAGAGCAGGCC
>JBAURA010000461.1:0-2695 GCA_049580985.1 Chloroflexia bacterium | reverse complement strand
TCGATCTCCGTTTGGGATAGCGGAAAGTCCTCGTTGGCCTGCTCCCTCATGGCGGTGAGGCGGCGGGTGATTTCCTGGCACTCCGCTGTGCTCGCGTCGCCCTGCTCCAAGAAGAGACGGTCGCGCTTCGCCAGCAATTCTTTCCCCTCGCGGAAGAGAGGCACTTCGTCAGGCAAAGCCGACTCGGCTATGTGGCTCCATAACTCGGCTGTATGCCGGTACTCGCCTGCTACCGCTTCCAGGTCGGGGTTCTCGGTGGCGGCGCCGGCTTCGCCGAGAAAATTGGCGTACATGCCCCTGCCGGCGTGACCTCCGGTGCCCCACAGCTCGATACAGGTATAGGTCGCCTGAAGGGCGTCCAGGAGGTATCCGCCTCTCGGGAAGACGGTGGGCCAGCCTTGCTTGTCCTTTTTGTTGGTGAGGCGGTCGGCCCACTTCTCCAGGCCCTTCAATCCAAAGTTGGTTATCGGCGGCTGAAGCATGCCACGCACGCAGTCGTTGATGCCCGCTATTATGCCGGCGCGCAGGTCCGCACCGTCTCGGGGGGGTGCTACGGTTACGATCCTGTGCTTCTGGGAGGTAATGGCTGCTCTTGAGCGTGCAAGCTCGTCCTCGGTGATGACAAGTGATGTGGAGGCACGGTCGCCGATGTGCGCCTTGCCAGCCTCCAGGCCGAAAACCACCGCTATGTGCTCGTAATACTTGGTCAATTCAGGCGGGAAGCCGGAGTAGGGCAGACTGGCGAGGTCCAGCCAGGTGATGGCGGGTTGCCCGGCTTCGATGGCCGCCCGCAGGTTGGCCTCGGCACTCTTAGCGCCTGCCGTCTCCTGGACCTTGAAGCCGCCGCCTATGCGCTCGACCGCCGACTGTATATAGCTCGGTTTGCCGCTCATACGCACGTCGCGGGTGCCGACGTACATGGTGTGCATATCGTCGAATACGAACGTGAAATAGATAACGCCGATCCCCCCGCCGATGCCGAGCAGCATCTCCTCGGTGTATGGTTGGCCGGTGTGAGGGGCCACTACACCGTTGAACGCGAGCACGTTCTTCAACGCCCCCAGGTCGGTACTCTTGCCTCCGAAGTGGTTGTAGCCATCTATCTTCACCTTATTTTCCTCCATGCCTGTCGAGCGCGCCCGCCACGCCGTGGCTGTCGTATTCCAGGGCACGTTGTAGCGGGGTCTTGCCCTCGTAGTCCGTGGCGGTGGGGTCCGCGCCGTGGGCGAGCAGCCATTCGGCCATGCGCGTCTGCCCCATCATCGCCGCGCCGTGCAGGGCGGTGTTCCCTCCCGCGCCCGCGTTTATGTCGGCTCCCCGGCTGAGGACGAGATCGGCAAGCTCCACGTTGCCCGTGATAACCGGGTAGTACATAAGCGGGATGCCATGCGCGCCGCGCGCGTCCTTGAGGCCGGGGTCCGCATCGAGCATCTCGCGCACCTTGTCGTTCATGCCAAGCGCGCTAGCCGTGCAGATTTCGAGGGGAGCGCCCTGGCTGAGTAATAACTCGCATATCTCGCGGCTGGCGGTCTGGGCCGCCGCCTTGATGGGGGTCTCGCCCCAGGTTGCTACCGCGCTGACCAATCCAGGGTGCTCCGCGAGCAGCTGTTTGACGCGCGCAACGTCGCCGTGACATACGCCCACGAATTCATCCATCACTGCCCGCGGGAGCAGTCCATCGCCGGTATTCATATTATCCTCCGCGTAATTGATGCCAATATTATAGCACAGAAGTTCTAGGATTGGAAGGGTTATGCACACGCTCTCTACAATGGCATTTTTCTTGCGTAACGGGCTGGTGAGGGCAAGCACATGTAGATTTGGAGAGCGTACCATGTCAGAAGGGCCGGAGATTTACAAGCTGGCGGGCAATCTGCACGAGGAGTTTGCCGGCAGCCGGATCGTGGCGATAGAAAGTCGCCTCAAGAAAGCTAAGGCGTGGCTGGAGGAGCACCCTGAGCTTGTGGAGGGGAAGGAGATCAGGCGCGTTCGCTCGGCGGGCAAGAACCTGATCTGGGAGTTGGAGGGCGATATATACTTCCATATCCACCTGCTGATGTTCGGGACGATAAAGACGTACACGCTGCGCCACAGGGTAGAGTGGGAGCGCACGACGCGCGCCCTGATAGTGTCTACCGCGCGGCAGGCGGTGCTGATCAATGTGCAGGTGTTCAACATTGGGCAGGGCGATCCCTGCCGGCAGATCGAGACGCTACGCGACATTGGGCCGGATATATGCGTTGTGCCGTTCGACAGGCAGCTTTTTCTCGACCGCCTGAACCAGCCCGGCAATCTTGCGCACGAGGTAGGGCCGGTGCTGCTCGACCAGAAGGTAGCCGCCGGCATAGGCAACTACCTGAAGAGCGACATCTTGTTCGAGTGCAAGATCAACCCCTGGACGCCGGTGGGCGAGCTGACCCCCGAAGAGCAGGCGTGCCTGGCCGAGACCATACCCGACGTAGCCCAGCGCACGCTACGCAATCGAGGGCAGACGGTGACCGACGAAGTCATGGCGCGCATAATGGCGGACCCGAACATCCCGAACGCTAACTGGTGGCACAAGAAATGGGTATTCCGGCACACCAACCGCCCATGCAAAGTGTGCGGCACGCCGATCCAGCAGCGCAGGCAGGGAGAAGGCAAGGGCCGGGTGACGTTCTATTGCCCCACTTGCCAGCAGGGATCAGTGGTCAGG
>JBAURA010000460.1:0-6224 GCA_049580985.1 Chloroflexia bacterium | reverse complement strand
ACCCCGGTCTTATCGGCGACCAACCAGGGCGGGCACGGGGACCCGCCCCTACGACCTTTTTACTTGGATATAGACGCCCGTTGGGTGGGTTTGTTCTGGGAGCAACATAGTGGCATCTGGCAAATCTAAACCTGAGGCTGGCAAGACGGCCCCTTTAGTTGGCATCATTATGGGTTCCAGGTCGGACTGGGAGACGATGCAGAACGCGGCGGAGACGCTCGATAAGCTGGGTGTGCCTTACGAGGTGAGGGTGGTTTCGGCGCACCGCACGCCGGACCTGTTGTTCCAGTACGCCGGAAGCGCGGAGGGACGCGGGCTTGAGGTAATCATCGCGGGGGCTGGTGGGGCGGCGCACCTGCCTGGGATGTGCGCGGCTAAGACTGCGCTGCCGGTGTTGGGCGTGCCCGTCGAGTCGAAGGCGCTGAAGGGGGTCGATTCGTTGCTGTCGATAGCGCAAATGCCCGCAGGCATACCGGTAGGGACGCTGGCGATTGGGCGTGCGGGGGCGATAAACGCGGCGCTGTTGGCCGCCGCGATCCTGGCGAACAAGTACCCACAGATACGAGACGCGCTGCACAACTTCCGCGCCGAACAGACCCAGGCCGTGCTGGACCATCCTGACCCACGTGATGAGTGAAACGCGAAACGCGAAACGTGAATAATGCTGCTTATGCTCTCTCCTAAACCCCTTAATCCCTTAGTCCCTGATCCCTGATCCCTATGACAACAATTGGAGTGCTTGGCGGCGGGCAGCTTGGGCGCATGATGGCGCTGGCGGGCTATCCGTTGGGGCTGCGCTTGCGGTTTCTCGATCCTGCTATTGACGCACCCGCCGGGCAGGTGGCCGAGCACATCGTGGGGGAGTATGACGATCACGGCGCGCTGGAATGGTTCGCGCAAGGGGTGGAGGCCGTCACGTATGAGTTCGAGAACGTGCCCGTGGAGGCCGCGCGCTACCTCGCGGAGCGTGTGCCAGTCTTTCCGCCGCCTGAGGCCCTTTCAGTGTCGCAGGATCGGGTTGTCGAGAAGTCGTTCTTCCGCGACCTGGGCATCCTGACCGCGCCGTTTGCCCCGGTCAATAGTTGGAAAGAACTGGAGGCCGCGCTTCGGGAGATGGGGACGCCTGCCGTGCTGAAGACGTGCAGGCTGGGGTACGACGGCAAAGGGCAGGCGGTAATCAGGAGCGTGGAAGATGCCGAGGCGGCCTGGGATGCGATTGGCGGGCAGCCACTGGTCCTGGAAGGCTTCGTCCCTTTCGAGCGGGAGTTGTCGATCATCGGAGTGCGGGACCGTGAGGGGAACACCGCGTTCTACCCGTTGGTGGAGAATCACCATCGAGAAGGCATCCTGCGCTTGTCGATTGCGCCCGCGCGCGGTATTACGCCGGAATTGCAAGGAGATGCCGAGGGGTACGCGAGGCATGTAATGGGGGCATTGGGCTACGTGGGAGTGCTGGCGGTAGAGCTATTCCAGGTGGGCGGGAGGCTGCTGGCGAACGAGATGGCCCCGCGCGTGCATAACTCAGGGCACTGGACGATTGAGGGGGCGGAAACGAGCCAGTTCGAGAACCACCTGCGAGCGGTGGCCGGGCTGCCGCTCGGCTCGACGGCGGCGGTTGGGTATTCGGCCATGCTGAACCTGATAGGGGAGTTGCACGACGAAAAGAGGGTATTGGGCGTGCCGGGCGCGCACCTTCACCTGTACGGTAAAGCTCCCAGGCCAGGCCGCAAGCTGGGGCACGTCACTGTGCGGGCGGACGACGCGGGCGAGTTGGAAGTGAAATTAGGAGTCGTGAAACGTATCATGGAGACCTAACTTCTATTCGTCGAACAGATACGTGGATTCCTGGTAGAAGCGGACCTCGTTGGCTGCTAGCTTGCGCCGGATCTGGTCTTGCCACCAGGCGTTCTTCTCTTCTAGGGATTGCGAGCCGGACATGAGGCTGACCGGGACGTTTACGCGCAGGGCGCGGTGGCTGATGATGTGGCGGGTGATGCCGGTGGGCACCTTGGTGCCTGCCTCGGCCAGGCGCAGGATGTCGTCCGGGGTGTAAGGGGGGAAGACGACGATGCCGCCGATGTCGTCGTAGTAGCTGATGAAGTCGTCCAGGTCGTCGGAGTTGGTGCGGTGAATGGAGACCTGGGAGTCGCCCTTGTAGGTGTCTACCAGTGCGTTCAAGAGGAAGGTGGACTTCTCGGCGCTGAGGTGCTCGTTACCCTCCGTGCCGTCTACGGTGAAGACCGCCGACCGTTCGGGACCGTCGGCGATGGGGACGGCTATGTAGGCGAGGATCGCGCGGTCGGCCAGGGCGGCGCGGGCCAGCTTGAGATGGAGAGGGCGTAGCACGAGGCCCTGCACCCCCGTGATCTCTTTCAGGAAGTTGATCGATCTCTTGCCGGTAATAAGGTGGTGCCAGGTCAGGAGTTGGACGCGCCCCGATTTGTAGTCCACCACCTGGGCGAGTATGTGCTTGCAACCGAGGGCTTCGAGGGCGCGGGTGCGGTTGGCCCCATCGAGCACGACGAAACGGTCGGTGCCTGGGATGGGGGCCACGATGGGGGGGTTCTTGAGGAAGCCATCGGCGCTGAGGCGCGCTTGCATACGGGCCACGCGCTTGTCGTCGGCGTGCTCATGCAAAACGAGCGCCTCCACGGGCATGAGGCACAGGTCGGGCATATCTATGTGTTCGGCGGTGCGTTTGAGCATGGGCGGGGGACGGTTGTCGGTTGTCGGTTGTCAGTTGTCGGTTGTCGGTAGACGAAGGACAACAAATTACGACAGCTTATATAGTTACCTATTCTAACAGAAGCCAGATAGCAATTCCACTTTGTCGTCCATCGTCCATCATCCACTGATTACCGACAACCGACAACCGACAACCGACAACCGACAACCGACAACTGTCGTTCCCGCTTTGACAACTCGCGGCGGAAGGGGTAGCATTAAATGATGCCTCCTGTGTTACACCGGCTGCGGAAGCGACCTCCGATGCCTCCCCAGCCTGAGCTAGATCGGACTGCGTTCACGCTTGGGCCGGCGGATGCTGCTACTGCTTGCCTTCTGATTCATGGGTTCAGCGGCAGCCCGCCCGAGATGCGCCCGCTTGGCGAATACCTGGCCGCGCGCGGCATTAGGGTGGAAGGGGTGAGGCTGGCTGGACATGGGACGGAGCCGGAGGCGCTGTCGGATCTGACGTGGCTCGACTGGCTTCGCTCGGCGCGGGAGGGGCTGGATAGGGCAAGGCAGGGGAGGAGCCGAGAGAACGTCATAATCGTTGGCTTCTCGATGGGCGGGCTGCTGGGGTTGCACCTTTGCGCCGAGCGCCCCAATTGGATAGGCGGGCTTGTCACGATCTCGTCGCCGGTCTTCTTCCGAGACAGGCGAATCCACCTGATCCCAATCGTGCGCCATATCTTCCCCTGGCATAACGTGCGGAGGCCGGGTAAGCACACAGACCCCGAAGCCCACACGCGATACCATTCTTACCGCCGCTATCCCCTGATAGCCGTGGACTACCTGCTCGACCTGATGCGGGTGACTCGCAAGATACTGCCGGATGTGACTACGCCCACGCTCATCATGCATGGTATGCAAGATAGCGTGATCAACCCCAAGAGCGCGGTCTATCTGCACAAGCGCTTAGGGTCGGAGCAAAAGGAGCTGGTGTGGTGGCACAACAGCGGCCACGGAGTCCCCTTCGACTCGGAGCGCGAGATGGTGTGGGATAGGGTGCTGGAGTTCATATTGGGGAGTAAAGCGTAAGACGTAAGACGTAAAACGTAAGAGACGGAACCGCCAAGGAGCCAAGAGCGCCAAGTTACGCCAAGTTTTATTAGGAAGATTGCGTAATTACGTTTCGCGTTTCGCGTTTCGCGTTTCAGTTATTGTAGACCCGGCCTTTCCATGTCACGCCTTTGCCTGTGAGAAGACGGTAGAGGGAGGTGAGCATGATCAGGCCGAGGAGCGCGCCGCCGATGGGCTGGGTGAGGGTCCAGAGGGGAGATATACCGAGCAGCCGGTCCATGCGAGCGCGAAAGGCAAGGGGCATAGCGGTATTCCAGGCGGCGAGCAGGGTAATCCAGAGGGCCGACAGTTGGTCGGCTTTCTTGCCGCTCTCGCGGGCGGTGCGCCAGGCCAGCCATGCCCAGCGGACAAGGAGGGCGGGCGTGAGCGATATGTTGACCGTACCCAGCATTGCGAGAAACCCCTGAATCGGGTTACCCCGGAAAGATAGCACCACGTTCTTGCCCCAGCCTTCCCACACCTCGGAGAGGCTGTTATACATTCGCACGCTCATCAAGTGGCGGCCATCGGCTACGCGCAGTCGATAGCCGTCGCGCTTTATCGCCTTGCCGAACTCCAGGTCTTCGGCTATGCAGTCTTTCACCCGCTCGATGCCGCCCGCCGAGTGATACACAGTGCGCTTTATGAGGATGTACTGGCCGTTGGCGATAGCCACAGGACTCTTGGGATTATTTACGCCGGCGGCAGGGTAGAGGACGGAGATGCCTTCGTAAGCCACGGGCATAATCAGTTTTTCGGCTATGCTGACCAGCTCGAAATGGGGCGCGATAGTCAAGAGGTCTACATCGTGGGCCAGCGAGTAGGCTATGGAGGAGGAAAGGGAGAGAGGAGAGTGGCGGGTGTCGGCGTCGGTGAAGAGGAGGTATGCGCCACGGGCTACCTGCGCACCCTGGTGCATGGCGTGGGGCTTGCCCTTCCAGCCTGAGTCTCGTGGTAGCGGGTGTCCTGTCACTACCCGCAGGCGAGGGTCGCGCCCGGCCCACTCGGCCAGGATGCGCGGGGTGGCATCGGTGGACTGATCGTCTACAACGACGACCTCGAAGTGAGGGTAGCGCTGGGCCAGGAGGGTGGGCAGCAGGCGCGGCAGGTTGCGCTCTTCGTTGCGAGCAGGGACGATAATGGAGACGAAGGGCCACTCGCCGCTATTGCCGGGTGGGGCCGATTCCAGTGCGTCGATAGGAGGGACGGGGTCGGGCAGTTGGAACGCTTGCGCGATAAGCGTTGTGCCCCAAACTGTACCGGCGGTGAGAGCGCCGAGGCCGAGGAACTTCAGGCGGCTCACGCGGCTTGAAGCATGACCAGCCGGTTAGGCCCGGAGAGCTTGGCGGCTTTGAGGGCGCGCTCGGCGAGGGCAAGCAGTTGTGGCTCCCAGGTGCCACCTTCGCCGCTCATAGGCTCCCAGTAAGCAATGCCGATGGAAGCGGTGATCTTGATCGGATCGTCGCCCTCGCGGTTGAAGAAATCGTGGGCGGCGATGCCATCGCGCAGGCGGTTGGCGGCGATCTGCGCGCCCGGCGCATCGGTGTCGGTCAGCAGGACGAGGAACTCGTCGTCACGATAGCGGCAGACTATGTCGGTGGTGCGCATGGTGCGGGTAACGATGTGGGCCACGTCGCGCAGCACGCTATCACCCACCATGTGCCCCCAGGCATCGTTGACGTCGCCAAACCTGTCGAGATCGACGATCAGGCAGGAGAGCGGGTAGGCATGGCGGGCCGACCGCCTGACCTCCTCTTCGACTCGGATCATCACGTAGCGGCGGTTGAAGAGGCCGGTGAGGGGGTCGTGCAACCGCTCGGCTTCGAGGCGAGCGTTTTCGACGGCCAGCGCCTTGAGGAGGCTACGGGAGCGGAGCGCGCCCTCCACGCGCATCTGGAGGTCGGAGTCCGACATGGAGGTGATCATGTCGATCAATTGGGTGGAGGTATCGGAGGAGGGGGCAGTGAGCTTGAGGACGGGGATGCCCCAGTTGTCAAGTTGCTGTTGCAGGTCTCGCCAACCTTCGTCCATATCGGCCTGGCCCGGCAGGAGAAGGACGTCGGGAGGGGTAGAGCTGACAATGGTGTAGGCGGATTGGTGATCGTCTGCCGAGCGCGCCGTGTAGCCGAGCCGGAGCAAACGGTCGCGCAAGGCGCGCTGGTTGCTGGGGTCGGCGTCTACTACCAGTACCATTGCCGGCTGTGAGCTTGCGGGAGATACCATACCGTATCCTCTCTTGCGAGTTGCGGGCGAAGGACGGTGGACGAAGGACAGGAGGCTAACAATGCGTGTGGCCCACGATGCTTCATGATAACAGAAACTACGCACACATGGCACGATTTACGCACTATGCCGTGCGTACTACAGGGATTGTACCGCCCCTGCCCGTCGTTGTGAAGATTACGTCCTTCCTATGCGTACCGCCAATGGGTACTACCTGG
>JBAURA010000459.1:0-4891 GCA_049580985.1 Chloroflexia bacterium | reverse complement strand
GTGGCGGTGTGCGGCACGGGCGCGAACACCGCCGCGCGCTCGGCGGACGGCAAGGTGTGGCACACAAGCTGGTGGCAGGACGCACAGGGAGCGCACTATCTTGGAATCCAGGCACTGCAAGCCGTCTATCGCGCCGAGCTAGGGATCGACCCGCCAACCGCCCTCACGGCAGCCGTACTCCGGCATTTCGAGCGTGAGTGCGTCGAGGAGATAGTATATCTCTTCAGCGCGCGGGGTGTTGCTGACTCTGCCTATGCCAAAGTGGGCAGCCTCTCGAAAGTGCTGTTCGACACGGCCCACGCAGGCGACCCCACGGCGCATGCCCTCGTTCGGAAGCACGGGGAGGCGCTTGGAGGGTATGTGCTGGCCGCCGCTCGGCGGGTGGGCATCGAAAAGCTGCCATTTACGCTCGTGCTGACCGGGGGCGTGCTCCGGCACCCCTCGCGCCTCATGCCGGAGGCTCTAATTGCCCGCGTGCAGGCCGAAGCGCCCGGCGCGAACCCGGTCTACAGCATCTTCGAGCCGGCGGTGGGAGCGCTGCTGCTGGCCTTCGAAGCCGCGGGCATAACCGTAGATGAGCCACTTCTTGAGCGCCTTGCCGCCACCTTGCCGCAATCATCTTTATTTGCCACATAATATGAATATGCCCTCAAATATGAATAACCCATCGCCTGGAAATGAAGGAAATAGCTCCGGCAGCCGCAACGTAGCCGTGCTCGTCAACTTCACTCTGCCGGACAACTACATCCGAGAGATCGAGGATTCCGACCCCCGTGTGCGCGTGCTCCGCGCCTATAGCGCGCCCGACGCTGACGGTAGGGCGCGTGGCGACGAGGGTACGCTGGCCGAGGGGGAGGAGTTGCTGGCTTATGCGGCCCAGGCCGAGGTGATCTTCGGTTTTCGCTTTCCGATTGAGTGGCTCGACGTGGCGAACAACCTCAGGTGGGTACAGCTTGCCAGCGCCGGGTCCGACCACATGCTGCGGCTCGGGTTGGGCGAGCGTCGCCCCGATCTGCTGGTTACCACCGCCAGCGGCATCCACGAGATACCAATCTCGGAGCACATCATAGCCATGATCCTGCACTTCTCGCGTGGGCTTCACAAGGCTGTGCGCAACCAGGCAGTGGGTAAATGGGAGCGTTTCCGGGCGGACGAGGCGCACGGCAAGACGGTGTGCATGCTCGGATACGGCCCGATAGCACGCCGGGCAGCGACCCTGTGCAAGGCGCTCGGTATGAGGGTGGTGGCGGTCAGGGCCTCCATCGCGGAGCAGCAACCGGGCTTCGAGGCGACCGAGCGCTTCTACCCGCCTGCCGATCTGCACGAGGTACTGGCGCAAAGCGATTACGTGGTGGTAGCCGCGCCACGCACTCCACAGACGGAGAGAATGCTGGGGCGAGAGCAGTTCCGCGCCATGAAGCGCAACGCGGTGCTGATCAATATCAGCCGGGGAGCGCTGGTAGACGAGGCCGCACTGGTAGAAGCGTTGGAAGCGGGCGAGATAGCGGGCGCCGGGCTGGATGTGTTCGAAGAGGAGCCGCTGCCTGAGAGTAGTCGCTTATGGGATATGTCTAACGTACTCATCACCCCCCATGTTTCCGGCTCCAACCCTCATTACGACCAACGCGTAACCGCCCTCTTCATCGAAAACCTTTCACGCTACCTGCGAGGCGAGCCACTCCGCAACCTGGTCAATATAGAGAGAGGCTATTAGCGTCTGATTGCCGGGGTAATTGCCGCCGCGTGGTTGGGTAGGGGCGTTCCAGCGAAGCATACCTCAGTAACTTTCCATCGGTTGCCCAGTGGTACAGTCTCAGTGCCCCGTCTACACGCGCAGTTACTAAGGTGATACATTCAAGCTCGTGCCGGGCGAGCGCGCCGTGGTGGTCTACGGGTACGACGGCAGCGGCGTGTACGTCATGGATGTTGGCGATGGTGGTTTCTATTACACCGATTGGAGCTCGTTCCTGCGCCGGTGGAGCTACTTTGACCAGATGGCGCTCGTCATCACTCCACGGAATTCCTGATCGGTGTGGCGTGGTGATAGCATAAATGGTACGCTAAAGCTAGCGTACCATTTATGCTGAAAATAGTAAAAAGGAGAAATCGACGTGACAGATATGAGGAATACGGCCAGTTCAGCGCTCGCGCATCTCAAGCGTGTTTGCCTTACCGCTATTTTGGTGGGTGTGGTGGGCGTGGGCCTGGCGGCCTGCGACCAGGGCACGCCCTCCGTTCCCGCTACCTCCACGCCTCAAGCCGTTGAAGGCGCGACGGCTACCCCGGTGGCAGACGTGGAAACCGCTACCCCTGGCGGCGTTACAGACAACGTAACCCCTAACCCTGTGACGCCCGAGAGCACCACGCAACCGGCGGCTTGCGACATGCTCAACCTCAATACGGCGACCGAAGCTGAGTTGATGGCGACAATCCCCGGCTTCAGTGCGCGCATGGTACGTGAGTTCCTTGAATATCGCCCTTACGTGAGCATCCGGCAGTTCCGCCAGGAAATAGGCAAATACGTAGACGAGAATCAGATTGCCGAATATGAGAAGTATGTCTACGTGCCGGTACAAGCCAACGATTCGGACGCCGAAACGCTCAAGCAGATACCCGGCGTCGACGATGCAGTGGCGGCGAAGCTGGTCGCGGGCCGCCCCTACGCGTCGAGTGAAGCGTTCCTGGATGCGCTAGCGGAGCAGGTCACCGGCGAGCAGCTTGCCGAAGCCGCCTGCTACCTGGACACGAACCCATGACGGCCGGCAGTGTCGAAAGTCGTATCAGGAGCTTCATGCTGATGCTGGCGGCTCTCGTCCTTCTGTCGGTGCTGGCCGAGCTATGGCTGGTGGAGCATACCCAGGACCTCCTACAGTTCCTGCCCTTTGCGCTCTGCGGGGTGGGGCTTGTGGCGGTGGTGGCAGCCGCCCTGCGGCCCGGCAAATCGACATTGATAGCCCTGCGAGCGGTCATGCTCCTGGTGGCGCTTGGGGGGCTGGTGGGTGTAGCAATACACCTGCTGCAAAACCTCGCATTTGAACAGGAGATCCGCCCCAACTCGACCTTATGGGCCGCGCTCCTAGCCGGCCTGAAGGGAGCGGCTCCGATATTAGCGCCCGGTGTGCTGGTGTTCGCGGCTGTGCTCGCCCTAATCGCCACCTATCGCCACCCCGCGCTTGAGGACCGGCGCTCTACATAGCATATATCTGCATTCTTAACCAACTCTTAATTCTGATCTCGTTTCTCCTTAATTCCCAGTTGTTACAGTAGAAACATAGGGACCGCGTGCAAACAACCCTTCGGAAACAAAGCAGTGACAACCGCCCAAGCAAACGTCACGAGCAACCACTAATAGAACAAGGAGAAAACGACGATGAAACCTAACATATTGATCGGTTCGGCGATAGCCGCCACGCTTATGAGCGTCGGCGTGTTGGCAGGGAGCGTGATTGGCAACGGGAGCGCAGCCGCGCAGACCCCGTCCGCCACAGCCACCGCTATACCCAAGGATACGACTACTCCCACCAATCCACTCGCCGGCGGACCGCGCGGCGGGAGAGGCCACGGCCACGGCGACTTCGGCGGCGAGAGAGGCATCATGGGTGCCACCGCCGACGGCGCGAGCCGGGCGATCACTGACGCGACCGACATCATAGCTCTGGTCAGGAGCGACCTGGCCTACGCCGCCGATAAGATGAACACCGCCGACGTGGAGAAGTGGCTGAACGGAGCCGACACCTTCCTCAAGAGCGCGCAGAACACCAACGGCAACTCTCAGTACGGGCAGGCATCCGCTTATGCCAACGCCGCCAGGGAGCTTGCCATGTCAGCCCGTTCCGTCATGGCCCAGGAGCTGGGTGCCGACACCCTACCTTCGTACAGCCAGCTACCGCAGCGGCCTGATAAGGGCATGACTACCGCCACCGCCATAACCCAGGCCCAGGCCAGCCGCGTACTGGCAGAGACCTACAATCACCTGCTAGCCCAGGAAGCCGTCGTAGGCAACGCCTCCAACGCCGCCGAAGCTACCCCCTACCTCACGGACGCACAGAACGCCTACAAAACAGCCTACGACGCCTATCAGGCTGGTAACTACGACGATGCGGTAGCTTCCGCCAGGCTCGCCGGAAAACTGGCTCACGTAGCCGAATCGGTAGCACACGCCTCCACCGCGCCGGCCAACGCCGATACGCCGGTAAGCGTGCCGGCCCCTAACTTCTAATGTGTACATGAACCGGGTTCGAAAGAGCACGAAAAAGCCGGGTCGCAATGCGACCCGGCTTTTTCGTATGCGCACAAGCGCGCCATAGACCAACTAAGGTAGAATAAGGACTGGAATAACTACCCTTGACAGGAGTAAGAAACGATGAACGTGCTGGAAGCGATACGCAGGAAGCGCGCCGTGCGCAAGTACAAGGACGAGCCGCTTCCACGGGAAGCAATCGAGCAGATCCTCTATGCCGGCAGGCGCGCCCAATCTTCAAAGAACTCGCAGCCGTGGCACTTTATTGCTGTGCAAAATCGTGAGACCCTGGCTGCCCTCGCTCAGATGGGCGACTACACGGACCACCTGCCCCATGCGGCGTTGGCGGTGCTCATCCTCACGCCCGACCCCCAGGCATATTACTGGGTAATGTTCGACGCGGGGCAGTCGGCGGCCTACATGCAGCTTGCGGCCCTTGAGCTGGGCGTCGGCTCGTGCGTCACCACCTTGCACAGGCCGGAACCCTCACGCGAGCTGCTGGGCTACCCCGACGATCTGCATCTGCGCATGCTCGTAGCGTTCGGCTACCCCGCAGACCCAAAGGCGTTGGAGGCCCCGCCCCGGCAAGGCGGCAGGCGGCCAATTGAAGAGATCGCGCACTTTGAGCGCTGGGGTTCTGCTTGATGGAGA
>JBAURA010000458.1:0-3238 GCA_049580985.1 Chloroflexia bacterium | reverse complement strand
GGGTAGGGGCTAGGCTCCTGTTGCCCACGCGGAACACGCTCCAGTTGCGCCATAGGGACACCACCCCTATCAGCCACCCATGACCGTGTAGGGGCGGGTCCCCGTGCCCGCCCTCTGCCCGGCAACGACTGAATACAAGAAAAGAAGGAAACAAGGGTGCATAGGACCCACACAGCCCATGCACCCTACCCTCCCATACCCAAAATCCAAAATAACCTCTGCGTACCTCTGCGTACTCCGCGTCTCTGCGGTGAAAAATAAAATCCAAAATCATTCAGCAACTCCCTGGCCGCGCCGCCGTTGCCGGGTCTGGTATACTTAAGAGAGTCGTTTTGATACAAAAGATAAGAATCAATGGCTGATAACACAGGCACAAACAACCGAAAAAGAGTGGTAGTCGCCATGAGCGGCGGCGTGGATAGCTCCCTCACCGCGGCGCTGCTGCTAGAGCAGGGCTACGACGTGATCGGCGTGCACATGCGCCTGCACCACCTGCACGCGGCCGGCAAGATCACTGCGGGCGGCAAGCTCAACAAGGGGTGCTGCTCAGCCGACGACGTGGACGATGCCCGCATGGTGTGCTACGAGCTTGGCATCCCCTTCTACGTGCTCGACTTCGAGGGCGACTTCCGCAAGACCGTCATCCAGAACTTCGTTGACGAGTACAGCAAGGGCCGCACCCCCTACCCCTGCCTCATGTGCAATCGCTACGTGAAGTTCGACTCCCTCCTGAAGCGCGCCGACCAGTTGGACGCCGATCACCTGGCGACCGGGCACTACGGGCGCATCACTTACGACGAGACGACCGGCAGGTACAGCCTCCGCAAAGCGCTCGACCCCTCGAAGGACCAGTCGTACGTGCTGTACCACCTGGGGCAGTCCGAGTTGAGCCGCCTGCTGCTGCCGTTGGGCGAGCATGCCAAGTCGCACGTGCGCGAGATGTCCGCCGAGCGCAACCTGGTGACAGCCGATAAGCCCGACAGCCAGGAGATCTGCTTCATCCCGAACAACAACTACCGCACCTTCCTCGACAAAGTATCGCCCGGCATGGCGCAGGCCGGGGCTATGCTGGATACCGCCGGACGCGTAGTCGGGGCGCACACGGGTGTGCCCAATTACACGGTAGGCCAGCGCAAGGGCCTGGGCGCGCTCGGCTCGCAGCCCCATTTTGTGCTTGAGCTTCGCCCCGAAGAGAACGTGGTGGTGGTCGGCACGAACGACGAGCTTCTGCGCTCGACGCTCACCGCCGACGACGTGCACTGGACCTCCGGCCACGAGCCGTCCGGCCCCTTCCCCGCCAACGTCAAGATCCGCTACCGCGCGCCCGAAGTGCCCGCCCTGGTCACGCCCCTACCTGGGAGGCGCATCCGCGTGGAGTTTGACGCCCCCCAGCGCGCGATCACCCCCGGCCAGGCGGCGGTTGTGTATATGGGCGACGAGGTGCTGGGTGGGGGAACAATCGAGCGCCCCACTGAACCGTAGGAGGCCAGTAGAGTGAGATCGCACACATTTACAGCGGTCATCCACAAAGAAGATGACCTGTACGTTGCCGAATGCCCAGAAGTAGGCACGGTCAGCCAGGGATATACAATCGAGGAGGCATTAGACAACCTGAAGGAAGCCACAGAATTGTATCTAGAAGAATTCCCGATGCCGGAGAATGGACGGGCGTTGCTGACAACCTTTGAGGCCAGCCTTGCCTAAGCTCAATCGGGTCTCAGGGGAAGAAGCTATTCGGGCATTAGAGCGGCTCGGCTTCGTCCAGGTACGACAGCGAGGCAGTCATGTAATTCTCAAGAAGACCACCGATGAAGGGGAGATTGGATGTACCGTGCCGTTACACCGCGAGTTGGCAGTAGGTACGTTGCGTGGGATTCTGAGGCAGGCTGGCGTATCTGTAGAAGAATTTGTTGGCAACCTCTAAAGAGATGCCCTGGAACCCCGACACCTACCACAAGTTTCAGGCCGAGCGCGCCGCCCCCTTCACCGACCTGCTCGCCCTGGTCAACGTGCGAAGCGGTCTGCGCGTGGTGGACCTCGGCTGTGGCACAGGCGAATTGACTGCTCGCCTGGCGGAGCACCTGCCCGACAGCCAGGTGATAGGCATCGACAACTCGCCGCGGATGTTGGAGCGTACGAGCCAATACGAACGTCCCAACCTGCGGTTCGAACTGGCGTCAATAGAGGAGTTGAACGAGGAATGGGATCTGATCTTCTCACACGCGGCCATCCATTGGGTAGAGGACCACGACAGCCTGCTCCCACGCCTCTTCTCTCACCTGCGCCCAGGAGGGCAGCTAGCGGTACAGATACCCTCCAACCACGGGCACGTCACCCACAGGCTGATCACGGAGATAGCAAGCGAGGAGCCGTTCAGGACCGCGCTGGGCGGATGGACCCGCACCTCTGCGGTGCTGGGGATCGAGCGGTACGCGGAGATGCTGCACAAGCACGGCGGGCAGGACATAACGGTATTCGAGAAAGTGTACCCACACCTGCTGGCCGACGCCGATGCGCTGGCCGACTGGACTTCGGGCACGGCGCTCGTACCCTATTTCTCCCGCCTGGGCGACGACCTGCGCGAGCAATTCATGGAGCGATACCGCGTACGCCTGCGCACCCATTACCCGGCAAGCCCGGTGTTTTACGGGTTCAGACGCACCCTCTTTGCAGCGACCATAGAAGGCTGACCATGCCATGTCCCATGCTTATTACCACGTGCCATTACATCTTGAAGAGTACATATTGGTAAAACGCGAAACGCGAAACGTAACTACTTAATCACTCTAATCGTCTGCAAGGCTGGTGGAAAGCAGCCGGTAGACAGACATACACATCTGCTTGTGATGTATAATCTCCTAACAATCCGCATTCCGCATTCCGCAATAAGGATGCCTTCACTAGCGCCGACAGTAATAGTATTCCTGGGCTTTGGGACAGCCTACGCCCTCCTCTTCCATCTGTGGCGAGGGCGCAGGCTGGCACATCTATTGCTCTTCTGGCTGGTAAGCCTTCTCGGCTTCGGGCTGGGCTACCTGGCAGCCTCGCTGTGGGCGATCCACCCCCTCGTATTGGGGGGCATACCCGTCGTAGAGGCTTCGCTTGGCGCTCTCGTACTCCTTCTGGTTGCCAGCCGCTTCACCGTATGATACAATCGCTCGCATAGGACCAAGGGATCGGGGGCCAGGGACCAGGGATCGGCCCCAGAGAATGATCCCTGGTCCCTGGCCCCCGATCC
>JBAURA010000457.1:0-3220 GCA_049580985.1 Chloroflexia bacterium | reverse complement strand
GCGCCGGACTGCGCGCGGCCAGGTTCAGCGCCACCGAGCAACCGCACGGCCCCGCCCCCACCACCACAACGTCGAACTCTTCCACCTGCCAAAGCCTCCCTGATAGTCGCACACACGCCCACGTATGCCCGCAGGCACAGTATACCACTCACACTTCGTTGATAGGAACAACTCATGCTTATGTCCGACACCACCGTCCACCGTCTACCCTCCTTCGTCCACACACCATCTTTCGGGTATAATCACTAAACTGATATATTCTTCCCCGCAAGGAACGGAGCGTTCGATCCATGTCTAACAAACCCGGTTTAGCCCACCGCAGCTTTCTGCTGCCCCTGCTCGTCCTCCTCGCGGTGGCCGCCCTCGCCCTCGGCGTGGCCCCCCGCTACCCCACCTCCCGCTCCGACTCCCCCATCGCCTGGTCCGAGGAGGTAGGAGGCGCCCCCTTCCGCGACCTCATAGGCGCATTCCAACCCGAATCGGTCACCTTCGGCCCCAACATCCGCGCCAACCAGGATACCAGCGGCTTCGGCCAGCACGAACCCTCCCTCGCCATGAGCCGCGTCAACACCAACACCGTGATCGTCGCCTCCAAAGACTACCGTCAGGGCAACATCAAGCGTGTCTGGATCGACGGCTCCACCGACGGCGGCCTCACCTGGCCCGTGCAGCTACACATGCCCAACCTCCCCACCACCGAGAATGAAAGCGACCCCGTGGTGATCGCCCGCGACGACGGCCGCATCTACGTCGCCTGCCTCACCACGGGCAACAACGGCCTCTTCATCACCTGGACCGACAACAACGGCCAGACCTGGCAGCCCTCCGTGCCCATCGTCCAGAACCAGGGTGGCCTCCAGGACAAAGAATGGATCGCCATCGACAACAAGCCCACCAGCCCTTACTACCACCGGATGTACGTAACGTATGTCCCCTTCTCCGGCCCGTACAACGGGCGAGCGGTCGAGCAACATTCCACCGACGGTGGCCTCACCTGGTCAACCGTCCAGCCCATCGGCCCGTTCAACACCGAGTACAACTACCCGGTCGTAGCCAGTAATGGCACCGTCTACGACTTCATGATGCAAAACTGGGGAGGAGGGCAAACCGGTACTATCCTGATGACGAAGTCCACCAACGGTGGTGTCACCTGGTCCGCAACAACTTCTGTCGCCATCGCCGACCAGCCCGACAGCCCCATTCGCCCCGCCGATACCTTCCGCTTCTTCGCCATCCTCAGTGCCGCCGTAGACCCCAACAACGGCCACCTCTACGTCGCCTGGACCGACAACCGCAACTTCAACACCAACGGCACCGACGTGATGTACGTCAAGTCCACGGACGGCGGGGCCACCTGGTCCCCGCAGCCCATCCGCCTCAGCCACGACCCCACCGGCCTGGTGCGCGACCACCACACCCCCGTCATCACCATTGGCGCGGACAGCCGCATCCACGCCTTCTGGATGGACCGCCGCCTCGATCCTAGTAACCGTTTCTTCCATGAGTGGTATTCGTCCAGCACCGACGGCGGGGCCACCTGGCTACCAGACGTGCAGGTCAGTGACATACCCCAAGACCTCAACATAGGCTTCCCACCCGGCAGCGGCAACGCCGCCGGCGACTACTGGGGCATAGACACCTACCTCGACACCGTCTACGTCGCCTGGAACGACACCCGCTTCGGCAACGAACAGGACATCTACGTATCTAGGGGCTACATCTCCTCAGCCAGTGGAGGCACGCCCACGGCCACGCCACCTACGACCTCGACGCCCACTCGCACCCTCACGCCCACCAACCCACCCGCCGACTCCACTCCCACCAGCACCTTCACCCGCACCCCCACGAATATTCCGGCCAATACCTCCACTCGCACCCTTACGCCCACCACCGCCCCTACCCAGACACCCGGTGGCCCGAGCGCCACACCCGAACCGACCAATACAAGCACTAACACCCCCTCTACGTCGGCAACCGCCACTGGCACAAGCCTCACCCTCTCCCCCACACCCACTGGTACTCCCGGCCCGGAGTGCGCGCCGCAATGGCAGCCTGTCGCCAACTCTATTGCCGGCAATTTGGTGGGTGTTGCTTCCGTCTCTCACAACGACGCATGGGCGGTCGGTGACGGCGGTATCTTCAGGTGGAACGGCACTTCTTGGAACGCAGTCCCATTCCCTACTCCTAACCCCCCTGGTTGCTGCATCACGCTAACAGGAGTCTCCGCCCACCATGCAAACGATGTATGGGTTGCGGGCTACTATAGCGCTTCCCCTGACATTCTCACTGTCGTTTACCATTGGGATGGCGTTGCATGGACTATCATCCCTCGCATATCCATGGCAGGCGATAATACTCCATCGGGCCTCGTAATAAGCAAAGTGTACGACATTGCAGCAGTAGGCCCGGACGAGGCGTTCGCCGTGGGGATCGCCGAGGTGTTCGAACCCCGTGCCTCCACCAGCACTCAGATCTCCCTCATCTACCATTGCACGACGAATGGCTGTAGCTACACTGGTGGATCCAACTCTGGTCTTGACGGGGTGGCAGGCAGCGCCCCCAATGATGTGTGGGCTGTAGGCTTCGGCGGTATTCTCCACTGGGACGGTATCTTCTGGCAGGGGATCTCAGCCCCCGCCATCGGAGGTAAGGATGTAACTGTTATCGCCCCCAACGACGTGTGGGCTGTAGGTCGCGATGGCACAATCCACTGGGACGGCTCCTCTTGGACGCAGATGTCTGATACCGATGACTTCGATAATGTGCTAGGCGTCTCCGGCATCGCTTCCAACGACGTATGGGCGGTAAGCGCCAGGACTACGCAAGGCAACAACATCCACCACTGGGATGGTGCCCAATGGTCAGAGGTTTTGTCCACTGATCTGGACCTGTTTGGCGTATCAGCGCTCGCTACCGACGATGTGTGGGCTGTGGGTGGAGGTTTAGGTGCCGCCAATGCTTATATCACCCGTTACCGGTGGCCCACTGAGTACTTCGAAGACGTGCCACCCGGCTCCACCTTCCACCCCCATATCCAGGAGCTCCGCTGCCGTGGCATTGTCAACGGCTACCCTTGCGGCAGCGCGGGTGAGCCTTGCGTACCCCCCGACAACAGGCCGTACTTCCGCCCCCAAAACAACGTAACCAGAGGCCAGCTATCGAAGATAGTCGTCCTCTCGGCGGGCTTTGAGCTAATACCCAATATAGCAACCTTCGAGGA
>JBAURA010000456.1:0-7319 GCA_049580985.1 Chloroflexia bacterium | reverse complement strand
ATTCTTCACTTCGTTCAGAATGACAAAAGAGAGTTGGTTCGCTCTGGATATGCAACCGCGCCCGCAGACTTATTGATCTCGGGGAACACAAGGCGAGGCATGCCTCGCCCCTACAAGATGGACTGCGGTTAGGGTTTGCGTCGTATCGCGCCTACTACGTTGCCGGTGACGGGGGCGGGGGAGCGCTCGACTTTGCCGTCCTGGGGATAGGGGCGCATGAGGATGCCGTCCTTGGGTTGGGTGGTGGTGCGGACGGTGGCCTCGATGTACTGGTTGGGGACGAGGTCGAGCCGCCAGCGTTGGAGGGCCATGGCGATGACGGTCTTGATCTCCATGGTGGCGAAGGGCGCGCCTATGCAGGAGCGGGGGCCTGCCGCGAACGGGATGTAGGCGTAGGGAGGGATAGGGTCGCCCTCGGTGGGGTGGAAGCGCTCAGGGCGGAAGGTCTCAGGCTCGCGCCACTGCTCGATCATGCGATGAGATATGAAGGGCGAGTAGATGACGATGTCGCCGGGGAGGATAGTGTAGCCTTTCCACTCGAAGCCTTCTTTCGCCTGGCGATTGGCGCTGGGGGCAGGCGGGTAGAGACGCAAAGCCTCTTTGGCTACCATCTCCAGGTAAGGCATGCGCTCCAGGTTGGCGGCGGTTGGCGGCTCGCCTCTTAGCTCGCGGTCGATCTCTGAGAGGAGCCTGGCGGCTACCTGCGGGTGCTGGGCCAGGAGGTAGAAGGACCAGGCGAGGGCGTTGGCGCTGGTCTCATGGCCCGCCACGAAGAGGGTAAGAAGCTGGTCGCGCACTTCCTGGGTGGTGAGGTGGCCGCCTTCCTCGTCGCGGGCGGCGACCAGCATGGAGACCACGTCGCCCGTATCCTTGCCGTCGCGCTCGTGCTGCTCGATGATCTCGCGCAGGATGGTGTCGATGCGTTGTAGGGAGCGGCGGAGGGTGCCTCCTTTGCCCACCTTCAGCAGATCGAAGGGGACCTGGGCGAGGGCGATGTTGAAGGGGTTGCTGACCGCTTCCACGACGGTGGCGACAGCGTGGCCGAGGTCGCGTGCCTGGCCCGCGAGGTCCATGTTGAAGAGGGTGCGGCCCGCTATGATGAGGGCGAGGCGGTGCATCTCGCGGGCGATGTCGAGGGTGACGCCTGGCCTCCACGTGCTTATTACCTGGGTAGTGACCTCTCGCATCGTATGCTGGTAGTCTTCGATGCGCTTGCGGTGGAAAGCTGGCATCATCAGCTTGCGCTCTCGCTTGTGTTTGGGGTCGTCAATGAAGAGGACGCCCTCGCCGAGGATCCAGCGTGCGCGCACCTTGTCTATGAGGGGCGCGACGAGGAAGTTGTCCACGGCGTCGATGAGGATATACCGGTTGGCTTCCGCCCCGTGGAGGACAGCCCCCCTGATGCCCAGGATGTCGACTCGTACCACGTCGCCGAAACGGCGGTATTGCTTGAGGGCGTAGTCGAGGGGGTTATCGAGGTAAGAGTAGAGCGTGCCGATGAAAGGCAATGGGAACGGGCCTGGGGGTTGGTTGTACGATTGTTTGGATTGGATAGCGGTCATTGGGGTTGGGTTCCGGTTTCTAGGTCTGGGGAGGTGAGAAGTGAGGAGTGAGAAGTGAGATGATTTTGGCATTGTGAGTTTCGTAGTCTCACTTCTTACTTCTCACTCCTAATATCCAACATCTCCATAGTATTACGCAACGGAGTTAGCTATGGTATGATCAAATTCCATGCCAGTTGCAACCGATTTCGGGCCATTACGTTTAGCTGATGAAGCCGGTAGGGGCTATTCAATTTAGTTGATGTTTTGCGAGGAGGAGAGGAAATGAAACGGCCAGGGATCATCCTTTTTTGGGTGTTGGTGGCGCTGATGGCGGCCACAATGGGGTTAATCGTGGCTTCGCCGGGTGCGAGTAAGGCGGCACCAGTTGGCACGCCCCAACAGCAAGGGCAGCCGCAACTTGAGTACTTCACGCGCACGTTGGAGACGGTCACACGAGCGTCCTTTGGCTGGGTGCGGCTTAGCGGAGATTGGGTAGGCTATGGGCTGGCGGAGAGCGGGTGCGGGCACTGCGGCCCCTACACGCCCAGGATGGGTTTCCAGAACGTGCTCACGGGGCAGAAGCTGACGATCAAGAGCGCGACCTGGGACAACCCGTTCACAAACGGCGGATCGGAGGGTATGCAGACCGTGCAGATGTTCGCGCCGTTCGTGGTGTGGACGCAGCCGGGTAAGACCGTGCCTGGGCCGGGCTATACATTCAGCCCGGGCGATTACGATTGCACGATATGTTACTACGACCTGTCTACCGGCAAAGGTGGAGCGGTAGCGTCGCTACAGACTCTCGACCCTGACGGCAAGACGACGCTGGGTGTGCTGGACGTGAACTCAAGCGGGCAGGTGCTCGCCAAGCTGGATGGGTCGAGCAACCTGTTCGTGGGCACGATAGGTAAGGAAGGGCTGACGCAGCTAGCGACGGGGTTGCAGCCTGGCGCGGTGAGCGCGGCGGTGTTCGCCCTGTTCGGACGGTATGTGTGGCAGTCCGGGGAGACGATCTACATCAACGACCCGCAGGGGCCAGGTGGCAAGCAGGTGGGCAAGGGCAAGCGCCTGATCGGGCGCGGCCGATATTTCTTCTGGCACAACGCCGGGGGTATACAGACTTACGATGGCGATGTGGTTGGCCCTTACCCCAAGCCGACCGGGCGCTCGGTGGTGCCGGAGGCGAGCGAAAACTTCGACGTGCAGACGACCACCGACCTGGGCGATATAGCGACCTGGGCGGCTGATTGGCAGGATGGAAACTGGACGCTCAACATAGTGAACTTCAGCGTGCTGGGCGGTACGAACAAGCTGCTGACCAGGACGCAGCGGGCGCCGTTCGAGTCGCCGGCGCTGGCTTCCGACAAGCTGGTGTTCATCGAGCCGCAGTCCCTCAACCACCCTCCGTATCACCTACAGCTTGTGTGGCTCGCGCCCGCCGACCCGGCGTTCGCGCAGGTATGGAAGAAGGCTGATGAGCCGGTGGCGCAGGGTAAGGCCGCGCGGTCGTGGCTGTGGGGGCCGCGGGCCAACTACATGGGTAAGGAGCAGTACGTTGAAGGGCAGAACAGCAGGCGGCTCGTGCGCTACTACGACAAGAGCCGCATGGAAGTGAACAACCCCAACGGCGACAAGAACGACCCTTACTACGTGACCAACGGCCTGCTGGTGACGGAGATGATCGCGGGGGAGATCCAGATCGGGAACAGCACCTTCATCACGGCGAGCGTGCCCTGCACGATCCCGGTGGCGGGCGACCCTCGCAAGGACAACCCGCTGACGCCGAGCTACGATGCGCTGAAGGGGGTATCGAGCCTGCACGGGGATAACAAGGCCCCTAACCGCGTGGGGCAGCAGGTGGACGGCGGGATGGACGTGAACGGCACGGTGAGCATCGACAATGCGCACAAGCACCTGGCGAAGTACGCGGCGTACAGCCCGCAGACCAGCCACAACATCCCCGACCTCTTCTGGGACTACCTACAGAAGATGCAGAGCACTTACGGCTTCGACTGGACGTTCGTGCTGGGTTACCCGGTGAGCGAGGCGTACTGGACGCGGATGCGCGTCGGCGGCGAGGACCTGCCGGTGATGATCCAGGCGTACCAGCGGCGCGTGCTGACTTATGTGCCTGATTTCGACCCCAACTGGCGCGTGCAAATGGGGAACGTTGGGCAGCATTACTTAGAGTGGAGGTATGGGTTGAATAAGTGACGAAGGACGAAGGACGAAGAACGAAGGTAGTTAGCCTTCGTCTTTCGTCCTTCGTCCTCCGTCGGCTAAGCCAGCTTTGCGACGATGCTGCGATACGCTTCGCTGAGGGCGGCTTCGGCTGTGTGCCAATCGGCTTCTATGTCGGTGGAGCGCTTGCCGGTGACGCGGTCTATCGCGTCGGTGCCCTCGGCGCGCTTTTCGCCTGAGTAGCGGGTCTGCTCGGTGGGAAGGCCGAAGAGGGCGCTGTGTAGCTCCGTCAGGCACACGATGTACGGCTCAGGGTCGTTGTTGGGGTTGAGGCCGCGCTCGCGGTGGAGTATCCAGTACTGAAACTCGATATCGGCCACCTTCTCGGCGTCGAACGTCAGCCCTTTGCCGTGGTTGCCATGCCGTCTGGCGACGCGGTAGAACTTGCGGATGTAGTCGTGCGTCACCTCGGCCTTGTGGTCCACCGGCGCCCAGGCGACTGAGGCTTTGGTGAAGTAATAGGCGTTTTGTATCGCCCGGAATAGGGAGAGGCCGAACTGCTCGCGGGCTATCTGTAAGAGGTAGCGGAAGCAGTCGAGCCATCGGCGGTCGTAGTACGCCTTGAGGCCCTCGACCTCCAGGTGGGCAAGTCTCGCGCCGTCGAAGGTTAGCGCGGTCTCTTTGTGGGTGGCGGTGCCTGTGGGTGCGGTCATTTTGTGCTCTCTCTTGGGATGGGGATTGGGGGATTAGGGGTTAGAGATTAGGGATTAAGGGGTTAGGGATGACGTGGTGGGTTTGGAGCGGCCTTCGACCAGCCTGCCGGCGGCCAGGCAGACCGGGCAGCAGGCGTCGGCCCAATCGAAGACGGCTGCGGGGTCGCCTGCTTCCCTGGCTTTGCGCCGCCTGTAGCGGATGAATAGCCAGCCCGCCAGGCCCAGGAGCGCCAGCGCGATGAGGACGGCGGGGATTGGGATGTTGATGTTGTCGAAGATGGCGGTCGCGCCTGGGCCGGCTACGTAACCGAGCATCGTGTGGAAGCCGACAAAGAGGATTGTGCCCGCCACCAGGCCGGTGACAAAGGTGGAAATGGGCACGGCGGCCAGCCCGCAGGCGGCGACCGCGCCGATACGCAGGCCGGGGAGGGCGCGCCCCAGGGCGACTGCTACCCACCCGCGACCTTTGATGCTGTCGGCGGCTTTGTCCAGGCGGGCGGGGGTGAGGCCGACGTACTTGCCGAAGCGATAGATGAAACCGCGCCCCGGACCCCTGGCGAGTAGATACTGGACGAAGGCCCCCGCTATTCCCGCCACCAAGGCCGATAGCAGCACGCCCCACAGAGGCAGCCCGCCAGCCGCTGCCCGTGCCCCGGCCAACAGCATCAGCAGATCGCCCGGCACAGGGATCGGTACGCCGACCTCCTTCAAAAGGAGAACCGCGAAGAGTAGACCGACGCCGTAGCTGTCGAGCATCCGTAAGAGGTCGTCCATTGTATGTCCTTTTGGGATTTTAGAAGTTAGAAATTAGAAGTTAGATAGTTTTCGCGTTTCACAATCTAACATCTAATATCTAACGTCTAATTTCTGGTCTTAGCGCGAAGAACGCGGCCAAGCGGAAACCTTCGGAGCGCCATAGGAACGCTTTGCCGAGGTAGTAATTATGGGTGATCTGGACGACCTCGTCCAGTACGGTTTGGACCAGGAAGCCGGGGTTATCAGGGTTGTCGTAGTCGAGCTTGAGAGTGGTGATACCGGGGTCCTGGGTGCCTGGGCCAGTGAAGGTGGCGAAAGTGAAGCCGGTGTAGAGGCCGTCGCGGTAGGGCTTGTAGCCAAAGTAGAGGGGCCAGGCGAGGTGTCCCGCGAACCTGGCGCTTGGGAGAAATATATTATCGCCTGTAGAGGTCTCAGGCTCGAAGCGCTTGCCCAGCCAGGGGAAGTAGAGCTTCGACACGGCGTGGGCGAAGGCGTCGAGGGGCGCCCACACAGTGGTAGTAAGAAGCTCTCCTCGATAGTCCCCTGAGAGGAGTTGAGCGGGGGCCGCGCCCTGGGCAAAGATCGCGTTTAGGGTAGAGATAGAGAGCCGGCGGTCCTTGCCTATGGAGCGGGCGGCGCGGCGGGCTATAGCTGCCGCCGCGTTGTCGATGGATTCCAGTTTCTGGGCAAGGCGCGTGGCTTCCTGGGCTTGTCCACCGGCCTTCGCGCGTTGGAGGTCGCGGGCCACCGCAAGGGAGGACTGTTGGAGGTCGCGGATATGGCTCGCCACGTCCTGTGTATGGCTGGATGGACGTTTTGCTGTGGTCCCGATTGTGCGTGGTTCGTGCGTGGCAGTAGTGAGCATGTCTTCGACGGTATGATTGAGGGTACTTCCGACTCTGGGCTGTATCATAACTCATTTCTCCTGGGTCAAGAGAGGCAATCTGCTGATCATATACTGCCGGTAAATAGTGCTCACTTTCCAGGCCGATATATGTTCAAACGTTGCTCAATTGTTACCTCTGCTTCCTCTGAGTTGACACCACAGCTTGATTTATGCGGATGACCCTCCATCGACTACCATCAATGGTCCAGGCGGGTTTGTCTGTTGGATCGGGTAGACGGTACAATATCGGTTATGAGCGCGGAAGGAGTGGCCGAGAAAGCCCCGATTGCCGAGGAGTCGAAGGAAGCGCCCAGGCGCACGTCGCCGTGGATGGCCTTGCGGTATCGCGATTTTCGCCTGCTGTGGGCGGGCGGGTTCGTGTCGCAGATGGGAAGCCAGATGCGGTTGGTGGCGGTGGGGGTGCAACTGTGGGACCTCACTCACAGCTACCAGCTCCTGGGGCTGCTCGGTTTGGTCAAGCTGCTACCTCTGCTGGGGTTTTCGCTCTTTGGGGGAGTAGTGGCGGACGCGCTCGACAGGCGGCGGCTGCTCATGCTGACGCAGAGCGTGATGGCACTCACATCGGTGGTGCTGGCGGTGGCGACCGGCTTTGGGTGGATCTCCGTGCCGCTAATCTATGCGATCAGCGCCATAAGCGCCGCCGCGACCGCGTTCGACAACCCGGCGCGGTCGGCGCTCATTCCCAATCTTGTGCCCCGCAAGGACCTGCCGAACGCCCTCTCCCTGAACATCATCATGTGGCAGATGGCGACGATCATTGGGCCGACGCTGGCGGGCCTGTTCGTGGCGATGCACACGCTGGGCTTTGTAGTCATCTACTGGATAGACGCGGTTACCTTCACCGCGGTGATCATCGCGCTCTACTTCCTGCGTACGAGGCCGCAACAGGCGGCTACGCGTGACGTGAGCGTGAAGGCGGCGCTCGCCGGCCTGCGCTTCTTGCGCAAAACACCGATCATCATGTCCACCATGGTCCTTGATTTCATGGCGACCTTCTTCGGGGCGGCTATGGTGCTAATACCGCCGGTTGCCGAGCAGATATTGAAGGTTGACAGGCAGTACTGGGGCGTGTTATACGCCGCGCCCGCGATTGGAGCGGTGGGGGCGGGCGTGGTCATGTCCTGGCTTGGCAACGTGCGCCACCAGGGGCTGATCGTGATTGGGTCGGTGATCGCCTACGGCATGGCGACTGTGGCCTTCGGGTTGTCCAACTTCTAC
>JBAURA010000455.1:0-4398 GCA_049580985.1 Chloroflexia bacterium | reverse complement strand
ACGACCTGCGGGCCGCGTTCGCCGTGACGGTGGCCGGGGGGTCTGCGCCGACCATCACGCCGACTACGGCCCTCCAGGTGCGAGTGATCACAGAGCCAAGCCCGCCGATCTCTGGTACGGTCGGGCTGAACATCACGCTGCTGGACGGCGAAGGGAAGCCGCTCGAAGGGGCGCGAGTCAGCGTGTCGGCACGCCGCCCGGCATCGCAGGACGCCCCGGTGGCAGGCACTGCTGCGCCGGTCGCGAACAGCCCTGGGGCCTACACAACCTCCCTGGAATTACGTGCCACAGGCTCATGGCTGCTACTCTTCACGGTTGAGCGCGAGGGTTTGCCCACCCTGAGGAGCGACGCCAGCATTGATGTGGGGGAGTGACTAATATCCCGTCACTCTATCGATCATGCCGCGCTCGCGGGCCTGGTTTTCGACCCAGCGAAAGAAGAAGTAGGCGATTACCGAGCTGACGACCGCGCTGGTTGCCAGGATAGCCAGTAGTTGCCAGTTGCCTATACCGGCCAGGATGGGGCTGATGGGCTGCGATGTGACCGTACCATCGGCGTTGGTGGTAGTTACCGTCAGCAGGCCGCCGTTCAGCGCGCGCCGCATCCCTTCCAGCCAGTAAGTGATCGGCAGTCCCATGCTGATCTCGCGGATTACAGGGGGCAGGATGTCCACCGGGAAGTAAGCGCCGCTGAAGAGCAGCAGGCTGCCGGCGGTTACCTCGCCTATTGAGCCGCCGTGGCGGGCGATCACCAGCGCCACGCCCGCGAGCACGATGCCCAGCGAGAGCAGACTGATCATGCCCAGCGGGAAGTACAGCGCCACCCAGCCCCACTCTATCTTCGCGAAATCAAGCTTGAGGCCGAGGAAGAGGAGGCCCGTTGTCAGGAGGACTGTGGTGGTGAGCATGCCCAGGCTGATCTTGGCGACGCCCCGGCCAAGCAAGTAGGCCAACTTGCGGGCGGGCGAGGTGTAGACGTACTTGAGCATCTTGTAGTTCTCGCGATCGTCCAGGATCGTCCAGGCCAACCCCGACATCGTTTCTATCACCAGCACAAAGAAGGCGTTGCTCAAGTAAAGGTAGTTGAAGTAGTCGCCGCGCTGCCCGCCCGCGATCACTTGGTACATCAGGACTACGATGAGGGCCGTAGCCATCGGCCTGAGGATGGCGAAGATAAAGAAGACCAGCGGGTCCGCCCAGTTCCCTTCCACCTGCCAGCCCAGCCTGGCCGCCACCCTGAAGGTGCGCACGTTCTCGTGCCAGGCCGAGTCCTCGTTGCGTTCGCCGCGAGGTGCGTTGTTAGCTGCTGCGTACTGCATCTTGCATACTCCCTGATTACTGCCAGCGGAGGCTGAGGCGCGCTTCGACTTTCGCGAGCCATTCCATGCGCCTCAACATCAAGTAGGCGGCGGTCACCAACACTATGCCCATGCCGCCCAGTATTACCAGTTCCAGCCAGGGCGGTAGCACGCCTACGATCTGGCCGGGGAAGAGCAACTGCCGCATGGCGTCGAGGCCCAGGCTGACCGGCACTGCTGCTGACACAATCGTCACCGCGCCCTGCATGAAGCCTGGTACGCTGCTGAATAGCTTGCTCAAGGGGAAGTTGAGGCCGGACATGAAGAAGACCGGCTCTTGCAGGGCCAGCGACACCTGCCATGCCTCGCGCCCCCACATGAGGAAGACGGAGCTTAGGAGCATGCCCAACCCGTAGAGCGCAACCATCGTGACCAGGAAAACCAGCAACGCGAACGCCCACTGGCTGCCGTCGAACCGCACGTTGAACAGGAGCGAGCCTATCAGGGTAATCGCCCCCGCGCGCAGGGTGCTCATATAGAGGCCACCCACGCCCATGCCGAGGAGGATCGACATCAGCGAGGTGGGCGACATGATATAGATCTCAAGCAGGCCCGCCTGTTTGTCCCAATATAGCTGCGAGGCCATCATCCAGAGCACGTTCAGCCAGTAGGTCGCCATCGCGCCACCCAGCACTACGAAACCGACATAGGCCTCGGGTGCCCCCAGCGCCCTGTACAGGAAGACGAACGCCGACAGATTGATCAACGGTATAACTATGTCGAAAAAGAGCCAGCTCTTCTCGCGATGCGCCCCGAAGACGCGCGGGTAGCCGCGTGCGACCGCCCCGCGCAAGAATAGCTCAAGTCCTTTTGCCTGTTTCATAATTCATGCTCTCCTGGAGGAAGGGGCCAGGGACCAAGGATCAGAAGTAAAACGTAAAACGTAAAACGTGATGGACTAATCCCTAACCCCTTAATCCCTCAACCCCCGGTCCCTTCCTACCCCTCACTCGTAAGGCTCCGGCCTACGAGCTTGATGAAGACGTCCTCGAGGGTTGGTTCGTTCTTTTGGAGGGTCAGGATGCCGCCGTTGTGCGCGGTCAGCGTGCTTACGACCGAGCCGATTGCCGACTCCTCTTCCAGGATGAAGCGCAGCTTGTGGGCGGTCCCGCTTTCGTCGGGGGTCGCCGTGACGCGCACCACGCCGGGGGCGGCTTGGAGCGCGCTGACGGTGCGTTCGGTGACGCCGGAGGCGGTGATCTCGAAGGTCGGTTGCTTCTGAAGGAGGCGCTTGAGGTTTGCGGGCGTGTCGCAGGCCAGTACCTTGCCGTGGTCTATGATGGCGATCCGGTCGCAAAGCTCGTCGGCTTCGGCCATATAGTGGGTCGTGAGCAGGAGCGTGCGGTCGGGGTTCTTGCGGAGCCAATCGCGGGTGAAATCGCGGATGATACGCGCGGCATGCACGTCCAGGCCCAGCGTCGGCTCGTCCAGGAACATCACCTTGGGGTCGGTGATGAAGCCCCGACAGAAGTTCATGCGCTGGCGCTGTCCCGTGCTCAGGGAGCTAACCAGGGCGCTGCGCTTGTCTTCCATCTCCACTATCTTCAGCATCTCATCGATGCGGGCGTTGGACTCTTTCCAGGTCACGCCGTAGAACTGGCTGAACATCCAGAGGTTCTCACGGACGGTCAGGATGCCGTAGCCGCTCGTCTCGCCACCGCTCACCATGTTGATCCGCCTCCGCACTTCCTGCGACTGCTTCACGACATCCAGCCCATCGACCAGGGCGGTACCGCCGCTGGGAGCGAGTAAAGTGGTGAGGATCTTGATCAGTGTGGTCTTGCCCGCGCCGTTCGGGCCTAGCAGGCCGAACAATTCTCCCTGGTAAACCTCCAGGTTGACCCCATCGAGGGCCAGCATAGTCTTTTGCGGTTCGGCGCTGCCCTTCTTCTTATCTTTCTTGTCGGCGCGCACCTTGTAGATGCGGGTGAGGTCTTCCGCCTGAATGGCGAGGGGCCTGCCGGCGTTGCGCTCGGCGGCGTTCGAATGGGCGGTCCTGGCCGCCTCTTGCATGGCGTGCCGAAGCTCGGTATCTGTCAAAGCGTCGTCCTGAATGTCCAGGGTCATACAACCTCCTGCGGGTAATGAGGCATGTTGCGAAACGTGGGGTTATTCTAGCATAGCATGAACATCTAAGTGACGTATCAGACCATCTGAGCAAATCTTTCTAGGTCTCTAGTCGTAGAAGCGTGTGTGATGGTATACTGGCTTCCTAAACTTCCTGTCATGTCAAGGAGGACCGCGATGCTCGTACTATACCTTGTGCTGGTGACGCTGGGATCTTACCTGGTAGGCGCGATCCCGATAGGCGCAATCGTGGCGGCCTTCAAGAAGATAGATATTGCGAAGCACGGGAGCGGAAAGACCGGCACTACCAACGTATTGAGGACCGTTGGGCGCAGAGCGGCTGCCATGGTGCTGCTGGGCGACGCTCTGAAGGGCGTGGTGGCCGTGCTGCTTACGCGGTGGGTCACGCCATTGTTCATCCAGGGCGACGGCAGGCTCGATCTACTGGGCTTTCAGACCTCGGTGCTCACGGTGGGGACCCTGCTGGCGACAGGGGCGGTGGTGGCGGGACACGTGTGGTCGATATATCTGCGGGTAGTGTACGGGGCCTGGCATGGAGGGCGCGGTGTGGTGACGGCGATGGGCGCTATCCTGGTGGTGAATCCGTGGGTGGCCCTATTAGCGGCGGCGGTGGGGATTCCGAGTGTTGTTATCTCTCGGTACGTGTCATTGGGATCTATATTGGGCGCGGTGACAGCGGCACTCACCATAATCGCACTGGTGCTGCTGGGCCAGATGGACGTGCTTTCCCTGCTCTTCGTCACGGTGGCTATTTTCGTGATCGTGGCTCACAGGGACAATATAGAGCGTCTACTGAAGGGTACCGAGCGCAAATTGGGAGAACGCGCCAGGGTTTAGAGCGCTTTCAAAACCCGTAGGGGCAAGGCATGCCCAATAGCGTCGCATAAAGAAGTGAGGTCATAAGATCGTAGGGGCGGACCTGTGTGTCCGCCCTCTCTCCTCACCCCGATCT
>JBAURA010000454.1:0-6887 GCA_049580985.1 Chloroflexia bacterium | reverse complement strand
ATAAGGCGTGGCCTACGCTCTTGAAGATGAGCGGTCCGTCCTCGGGCGTGGCTGTATCCAGAGCATCTTGTAGCTCAATTACGCGCGACCAGTCTATTTGGGCCTGTAGCAAGTCCCCCGCGCCCGCCTTCGTGCCATCGAAGGTGTCTACGTAGATGTGGGAGCGGTGGATGAGGGCGGGTGGAAGCTCTGCCATCTCAGAAGTGAAGGCTCCAACCGCCGCGATGAAAGCGTCGCCGCGCACGGTAGCCCCGCCGCCTGGGATCACCGGCTCCATGCTGGTGGTGGCGGTGACAATCAAAGTAGCGATGGGCAGCGCTTGTGCTGGGTCGGGGATTGCCGAGGCTTCCACACCCTCGGCCAACGTGCGGGCGTAGGCCGCCAGCCGTTCGGCGTGGGCCTGCGTGCGCGAGTAAATGTAGACCTCGCGCACATCAAGCGCCTCAACAAATGCCTCTACGTGATAGCGAGCCTGCGTGCCCGCGCCTACCACCAGCAGTGGGCCTCCTGGGGCACGTGCGAGCTTCTGCGCGGCGAGCAGCGAAAGCGCGGAGGTGCGCCGCCCGGTGACAACTTCGCCGTCCATGATCGCCAGCCGCCTGCCGGTGGAGGCGTCCATCACCAGCACCTCAGCCTGCACCACCGATAGCCCATCTTGCCGGAGGCTGTTGCCGGTATGGACCGTCACCAGCTTGGTGATCGCCAGTCGCCCGTCGGTGGCGGGCATCAGCAGGAGCACCCCACCATGCGCCAGGGGCACGGACATGCGGGCGGGCGCATAGGCGCGGCCCGCGGCCCGCTCGCGCATGACTTCGGCTAATGCCTCGGCCATGCCGCCGTATGGAAGTAGGCGGCGCGTTTCCTCGGCTGTGAGGAGTTTCATACCGTCCATCATGATTGCCATTATAATTGAATGTGATGAACGTGCTTTACGTGGACGCCACGCGCGGCCTGTACGGGGCCAGCCGGATGCTGCTGACCCTGTTGAGCGAGCTGGATAGGCGCGAGGTGAGGCCCTATGTGGCCCTATCGAGCGACGTGGACGACGGCGACCTCCGGCTGGTGAAGGCTTTGCGCTCTTGTCGCGTGCCCACGCTTCAGTACCCTCTTGCCGTGTTCAGGCGCGGCAAGTACCTGAACCCACGCGGCGCGCTCTTCATGGCGGGCGCGCTTGTGCGCTCGACCCGGTTGCTGACGCGCCTGATCCGCAAGCACGACATCCACCTTGTGCAGAGCAACACCAGCACGGTGCTGTCGGGCGCGCTGGCGGCTCGCATGGCTGGCGTGCCCCATATCTGGCACGTGCACGAGATATTCAGGCCCTCCGATGGGCGCGTCCTTCCAGCACTGCTCGACGCGCTGGCGGATCGCGTGGTGGCGATCTCCGATGCGGCAGCCGCAAGCCTCATGCAATACCGGCCTGGGCTGGCAAGCAAGCTCGTTACCATAAAGAACGGGATCGACCCTGAGCCATTCAGGAACGTCACTCCCGCCGAAGTGGCCCACCTGCGACAAGAGCTAGGCATCGAGCAGGACGAAATGGTAGTTGGCATGATCGGGCGGATCGGGATGTGGAAGGGCGAGGGTAATTTCATAGAATTAGCACGTAGCGTCGCTGAGCGTATCCCAGGGGTGAAGTTCGTTATAGCGGGCGGCACGTTCGACCGGCGGGACCATTTGCTGCATGCCCTGCGTGAGCAAGTACGGACAGCGGGACTTGAGGGCCGGGTAATCGTAACTGGCCTGCGTACAGACATCCACGCGCTGTTGGACCTGTTCGACGTGCTCGTCCACCTGCCCGACCGGCCCGAGCCGTTCGGGTTAGTGGTCGTTGAGGCCATGTCGGCCCGCAAGCCGGTGGTGACCTGGGCGGCGGGCGCGCTGCCGGAGATCGTATCCAACGGAGAAACGGGCTGGGTAGTCCCCTTCGGAGATATTGGAGCAGCGAGCGAGCGCACAACCGCGCTACTGGCCGACCCGGTAGCCGCCGCCCACATGGGCGACCTAGGCAGCCGCCGCGTAAACAGAGAGTTCACAGCCGCCCGCTATGCGAGCCAGTTCCTTTCGATCTATCTAGAGCTAGCTGGTCAAACATGAAAAAGAGAATACTACCCACCATCCTTCGTCCTTCGTCCTTCGTCCTTCGTCCCCTACGCATCGCCATGCTGGGGACTCGTGGCGTGCCCACCGTGTACGGCGGGTTCGAGCGGTGCGCGGAGCAGATGGGGGCGCGTCTCGTGGAGCGAGGGCACCGCGTGACCGTCTATTGCCGGCGGCACTTCGTCGATCCCAATCTCAAGGAGTACAAAGGCATAAAGCTGGTGTCGCTGCCGACGGTGGAGAACAAGTACCTGGACACGCTGGTGCATACGGGTCTAAGCTCGCTGCACGCGCTCTTCCGGCCCTACGACGTGTGCCTCTATTTCATCGCGGGCAACAGCCCCGTCAGTTGGATACCCAGGCTTGCCGGCAAGCGCACCATACTCAATGTGGACGGCCTGGACTGGAAGCGGGAGAAGTGGCCCCGGCCCGCGAAGCTGTACATCCGGGCAGCCGAGTGCCTGGCTACCATCCTGCCCACCGCCGCCCTCACCGATTCAAGGGTGGTGCAGAGGTTCTACAAAGAGCGGTATGGGGCGCGGGTCCACTACATCGCCTACGGGTCGGATGTTGAGCCGCTCCCGCCGGGCGAGCACCTGCGGCGCTGGGGCCTGGAACCTCGCAAGTACGTGCTCTTCGTGGGGCGGATCGTGCCGGAGAACCACGTCGACCACCTCGTGCAATCCTTCCAGGCGTTGGCGGGCGCGCAGGGCATGAAGCTGGTGGTCATGGGCGACGCATCTTACGCCAGGGACTACGTCGCCAGGGTAAAATCGATGGCGGGCGAGGATACGGTCTTCACGGGCTACGTACATGGCGACGGCTACCGGGAATTGCTCAGCAACGCATATTTATTCGCCGAGCCTTCGTCGGCCAGCGGCACCCACCCGGCCCTGTTGGAAGCGATGGCGTGCGGCAATTGCGTGATAGCGCACGATACGCCCGAGAACAGGGAGACCATAGGCGACGCGGGCCTCCTCTACCCAGGCGAAGCAGGCGCGGACGGCCTGCGCGCGGTCATGCAGCGCCTTATCGATAACCCCGCAGTAGTAGTACAGTATCGCCAACGTGCGAGTGCCCACGTGCGCGAGCGGTACTCGTGGGACGCCGTCACGGATGCTTACCTGAAGCTCTTTTATGATCTGCTAGGAAGCAGGAATAGGGATCAGAGGCCAGGGGTCGGGGGCCAGAGCTGAGATGATCGACTGGGCCGTGGTGGTCGTGGCTTTCGCGGTAATTGCGACGGCATTTGCCATCGCAAGCGCAAGTATAAGCCGGTGGCGCACACCAGCTAAGGTAGCAACACAACCACGGTCGTCCACCGTCCACCGTCCACCGTCCACCGTCCACCAAATAGAGCTTCCCCTCCTGCTGTTGCTCGCCCCATTGTTTCTCTTCTCGTCGCCGTTTAGCGTGCTGGGGGTGGCGGCTATCCTGGCGTTGTGGGTAGGGAGGTGGCTCACGCAGGGGTTCTTCTTGCCGCGAACGCCGCTCGACTGGCCCCTGGCGATCATGTGCACGATGATCCCGGTGGGGATGCTCGCCTCGCCCAACATGGATTGGAGCGTGGGCAGAGCCGGTTTGATCCTGTACGGAGTCGCGCTCTACTACGCGATTGTGGCCTGGATAAACAGTCCCGCGCGGCTCGAAATGGCGACGCTCGCATATCTGGCGGCGGGAAGCGCCATGGCGGCGCTGGCGCTGCTGGGGACGGCCTGGCAGTACAAAGTGCCTGTGCTGGGCGACATAGCGCAGTGGTTCCCGCAGGTCGCGCACAGCCTGTCGCGCGACAGCACCGGCTTCCACCCGAACATAGTGGCGGGCGCGCTGTTATGGGTGGTGCTGCCGCTCCTTGCCCTCTTCATCGAGGCATTATCCAGTCGGAAGGATAGAAATGACGCGAACCTCAGTTGGTACGCAGCCGCGCTCCGGGACCTCAGGGTATTAGGGGCCTTGCTGCTGTTGACGGGCGGCACGTTGGTCCTTACGCAGTCACGCGGGGCGCTGCTCGGAGCGGCGGTTGGCACAGGCTTGATCGTATACCTCTACTGGCCGCGCCTGCGACCTTTAGTAGCGGCGGTGGGAGTCGTGGGGGTCGTTGTGCTGGGGTCGCTGCTGGTATCCTGGTGGAATAGCAGGCCGGCGCAGTACGACAGCACGACTACGCCCCTAAGCGTTTACTACGACAACTTTGCTGTGCGGATGGACATCTGGAAGAGCGCCCTTCAAGGGATACGGGAGTACCCCATCACCGGCGTTGGGCTGGACGCCTTCCGCAGGGTTATGCCCGTGCGCTACCCGGCACCCTCCGTGCCCGAAAGCTACGACATAGGCCACGCCCACAACCAGTTCCTCCAGGCAACCCTCGACCTCGGCCTGCCCGGCCTGGTAGGCTATCTTGCCTTGTGGTTAGCGGCAGGGTTGATGCTGCGACGGTGGACGGTAGACGGTGGACGGTGGACGGCGCGTAACCACTCGTCACTCGTCACTCGTCACTCGTCACTCGTCACTCGTCACGAGCCCCATCCACCGTCCACCGTCCACCGTCCACCGTCTATCGTCATCGCCCTCGCCTCTGCCCTGCTGGCGTCGTTCGTGCATGGGCTGGCGGATGCGGTGGTGATGGTGTCGAAGCCGGGGGTGCTCTTCTGGGCGATGCTGGCTATCCTGGTAGCGTCTTGGCGCTTGACAGGCATTAAGGGAGACCCTACACTGCAAGAGTGAGCACTACCACTCGCACCATCGAAGGCGCGCGCCCTCTGCTGGGTGCGGAGGCAGCTCCGGCAAAGGAGGCGAACCCGTTTACGGGTCGTGGCGTCGCGCTGGACAAAACTGCCGCCACGCTCATCCTCCTCCTGGTACTAGCCGTGGCGACCAACAGGCTGGGGCTGCGTGTGGGCGGGTTCAACCTGCGGCTAGAATTCATCGTTGGCGGCATACTGTCGGCAATCGCGCTCTTCAGGCAAAGGGCCACCGCTCTACGTACTCTTGGGCCGGTGGACCTCTGCCTCGGCGGCTGGCTCGCGATCAATCTCATTTCGTCGCTGCTCTTCTCGCCTGACGTGAGGGAAAGCCTCAAATACGTAGCGATACTCGTGGGCCTGCTTACGATCTACGCGGCGGCGCGCCTGCTGGTGAGGCCGGGAGCATCGCTGGAATGGGCTGCTGTGGCCGTTGTAGGCGCGGGCGCGATGGTGGCCCTGTTGGGGCTGGGGTGCGCCATCCTGTTCGGGATGATGGGCCCCAACTTCGGGGTGCTCCTCGAAAGGTTCTACCGGGATGGTGTGTTCGTGGTGACGCCGAAGGTGCAAAGCGTCCTCTGGGAGCCGAACATCTACGGCAGCTTCTCGCTGGCGGTATGCGCGCTGGCCTCGGCCCTCGTTTTGGCGCGATTGAGGGCGGGCAGCAAGCCGGACTTCACCTCCTCCATCATCCACCGTTTGCCCCTCGCGGGCCTGTACCTGGCAGCCGCGCTGGGGATGTGCGGGGTCATGTTGAGTATGACGCGCACGGTCTGGCTCATCGGCCCGCCGTTGGTTTTGCTCATAGCTGCCGTGGCGTGGAAGCTCCGGTTGGCGGGGCCGCGTGCTATAGCGCTCAGCGTGCTCGTGCCTGCCTTGGTGGGTGGCCTGGTGGGACTGGGGGTGGGGATGTCGCTGCCCGCCCCCCAGTGGAGGATGGGGGAGCCGTGGGAGCTGACCCCGGCACAGATCGACGATATGGTGCGCCAGAGCATGTTCGGGACGCCTGCCGGGCCAACCGCCAACCCAGAGACCGGGGGTGGGAATACCGCCGCCACAACGCCATCACCCGTGCCCATCGGGCAAGGCTCGGCCACCGGCGACCGCCTCGGGGAAGTGCTGGGAGACCCCGGCCAGGCCCCTTCGCTGGCGGGCAGGTGGCGCGTATTCACGGATGCATTCGAGGGGTGGCTGAGGCGGCCCATACTCGGCTGGGGCGCGGGGGCCTTCCCGCTGGTGTACCCTCCACCCCCGCAAGGCGGCTACTGGATCGCCAATATCGAGTTACACGCTCTATTCGACACCGGCATCGTCGGCCTGGCCCTGTTGGCCGTGGCAGTCGTGATCGCCGGCAGACGCGCCTTCAACGCCATACGTTACCCCTCGGCTTTATGGGATGCGCAAGCCTTCGTCACCTTCGGCCTCCTGTGCGCGGGGCTTGGACTGCTCGCCGCCTTCCAGGTAACTGACGGTAGCTGGCTCGGCTTCACCTGGCTGCTGCTGGCGATGCTAATGGCGGGAGGAAGGGTGATACCTGATACGTGATACGTCATGCGTAAGGACGATGGACAATAGGCAACCGGAGAAAATTGCTCCAAAAGAGTACCCAAAAGGTATACGAAAAAGAGTCCAGTTTTCGACCACTAATGCCATATAGCATATAGAGGGGATGTATCATCCAACCAACCAACGATATGCAAACGCTACAATACCCTGACAGTCGTACCACCCCAACTGCGGTTTCGACGCAGAGAAAGCAGAGGTAACACAGAAAAGCAGAGAATAATGGGCAATGCAGAGCAATAAGAAACAAGTATCATCACCTACCTCTCCCACCTTGTAGGGGCGAGGCATGCCTCGCCCTACCTCCCGAAGGCCTCCATCAACCAAAAACCATTAAAAACTCTGCTTTCCTCTGTTACCTCTGCGTTGAACCCACAGTCCAACCCAATAAAATGCCCACCCTTCACCACCAACTCTCATCCATCGTCTACCGTCTACCGTCTACCGTCTACCGTCTACCGTCTACCGTCTACCGTCCTTACC
>JBAURA010000453.1:0-2152 GCA_049580985.1 Chloroflexia bacterium | reverse complement strand
CAGGCCCCGGAAGTGGACGGTATGGTGTTCCTGAAGGCCCCCAAGGGGCGCGAGCTTACCGCAGGCGACATAGTTACTGCCCACATCACCGAGAGCACGGAATACGATCTATGGGGCAAGCTGAGGTAGTTGGGATTAAGGGATTAAGGGATTAGGGATTAGGGATTAGGGATTAGGGATTAGGGATTAGGGATTAAGGGATTAGTATTCGCAGCTAATCCCTAATCCCTAATCCCTAATCCCTAATCCCTTGCTTACATTCCCTCGGGTAGAACGCCTAGCTGGCGCATCAGGCCGAGGTCGTCGTTGCTGCCCCAGTGCTCGGCTATTTTGCCGTTGGCTACGCGCAGGATGTGGACGCCCTCCACGTAGACCTGCTTGCCAGTGGCGGGGATGCCAAAGAAGTCGCCTGTGTGGGTGCCTCGGAAGGGCATGCGTACCACCACCTTATCTCCCTCGGCGATCATGTCCTCGATGATAAACTCCAAATCGGGGAAAGCCGCGCGGAAGATCCTCACGATCTCTTTGTGGTTCTCCAGGCCGTACTTCAGGTGCGGAGGGTTGGTGTGGTCCACGAACTCCTCGGCTACTATGTCGTTCGCGGCGTCACGATTATCGGTGTTCAGGTCCTCGTAGACGAGCCTGCGCACGGCCTCCTTGTTCTCCTCAAGCGTGGTCATCTTTGCCTCCAGGGTCTGAGCTGGCATGGTGGTTTCCTCCGTGAATGTGTGTAAAGGCTTGCATTCTCTCGTATTTAGGGGTAGAATAATTGGTAAGATGTTCTGACTATAATAGTAAGCTATTCTGACTAAATTGTCAAGGGGTTTTCGTCAGATTTTCTTACCAATTTTACCAGGGAGCCACATGGAGCAATCTAACAATCGGCCTGACCAATCACAGCGGCTCATAGGCGCGCTCTTGCGCGTACCCTTCTTCAAGGTTATCGACACTATCTACAAGGGGTTGCTTGACGCGGGCTTTGACGACCTGCGCCAGGCTCACCTGGCCGTGTGGCGCCATATAGATACGGAGCACGGTTCGCGGCTCACCGAGCTGGCCGACGAAGCGCAGATGACCAAGCAGTCCATGGGCTACCTGGTGGACTACCTGGAAGAGCGGGGGTATTTGGAGCGCGTGCCTGACATGGAAGATGGGCGCGCCAGGAGAGTGCGCCTGACTGCGCGGGGAGATGCAGTGATGGACGTTGCGCGGCGGGTAGTGAAAGGGCTTGAGGAGGAATGGGGGCACTTGATCGGCAAGCGGCGGATGGAGCAGATGATGGCGGCTCTCAGGGAGCTGGTATCTATCCTGGAATCGCGGAAATAGAGGCTAGTTCCGGCTGTACGCGCTCTGCTTGCTGTTCGTGGCGTGGTGCGTAGCCTCGGAGCCGGTCCACATCTCGGCGATCTTGCCATTCTCCAGCCGGTAGACGCTCAAGCCTGTGATCGTGCGCTCTTTGCCCGGCTTGACCGCGTCGGGGCAATTCTCAGACGCATCGTGAGCGCCCGTGCCCACCCAGCAAGCTACCACCAAATCGCCCTGACAGTGCAGGGAGAGGAGGGTGAAGTGGATGTTAGGGAAAGCGCTCCTGTAGCTGGACACGTACAGCCTGGCGGCGGCAGGACCCGACATCGCCCCACCCTGCCCGCCAAAGCAGGGGGCCAGTATCTCCTCCGCGACATCCAGGTTGCCCTTATTCCACAATTCGGTGAAGTAGCGGCGCACGACGGCTATCTTTTGCAGGTCGGTCATGGTTAGCCCTCTGTTACCCCGTGTTGCCCAGCTTTCTCAGTTGGTGGCGTCCACGGCGGGGTAGCCGCCGCGGACGCCCTATGAATGCATTATGAGGCCAGCATGTGCTCATTCACGAGGCCATTCTTTGTTCAGTTGATGCTCACTTTAGCCTGGAGAGCCGGTGGCCCATGATAGATCCGGGGATCAAGCAAACGAGGGCTTCATAAGAGATCCCGGTCTATCGGTTACCATACCATCCACGCCGCTTGCTGTCAACCGGCGCACATCCTCTTCCTCGTCCACCGTGTAGACGAAGACAAGCTTGCCAAGCTCATGGGCACGCGCGACCTGGGCGGGGTGGGCCAGCGCGGTGCGGTAATAGGGGCAATACGCCTGCACGATGTCGTCAGGGTGTACA
>JBAURA010000452.1:0-3462 GCA_049580985.1 Chloroflexia bacterium | reverse complement strand
TGGGCTAAGATCCTGTTTGTGGGTGTAAAATCCACGCCTGAGAGAAGCCGAATCTCGCTCGAACGGATTCTTCGCTTCGCTCAGAATGACAAATCGAACCTGAGTAGTTATGTGCCACTTTTTCGTTTGTAATGTACTGAGCGAAGCGAAGAATCTGGTGGGTAGAGATGCTGTTCGTAACCGTAGATCATGCGTGACTTCATACAGTCTCATGCCCCACCGGATTCTTCGCTTCGCTCAGAATGACACATCTACTGGCTCGGCTCCTATGACACAGTTTTGTTAGTGAAGTACTCACAACGACACATGTACTGGCTCGGCTCGCTTCCATCGTTCTCCTTAGCAAAGTATCCACGAGAATAAAGGCAAACTTGGTTGCCTTCTCACCGACCTTGCGCGCTTTTCATATATCAGCCCAACGTAACTGATGCCTGAGTTCCGAGGGCAAACTTCACTTCGGACTTAAGGAAGTTCCATCCGAAGTGAAGTTCCCACCACTCAAGGTGCTACGGGCGAATGGCCCAAAACCTACCTCCCACTTAAGGGAGGTTCCGTGGGAGGTAGGTTTACAGCGCGAGAATCTGTTCTGCTCACTTAACGTATTTCCATGTTCAGAACAGATTCCGACCGTCCACCGTCCACCGTCCACCGTCCACCGTCTATCGTCCATCGTCCATCGTCCTTACGTTTTACGAAACCCCCTCATGGCACAACGCAAACCCCCCAAGACCCCCATCGCCCGCGAGCCTCTCACCTGGGCGCAGGTCAACTCGTGGCGCTTGCACAGGCACTTCCTGGCCGAGCGGGCAGGGCGCGATGATCTGCTTGCCGTCACCTCCCGACTGTGCGGCCTCCACGCGCAGGTGATGTCCTCCGCCGAGCTGGCTGCCGGGGTCCGTCGTGAGGGCGGCACTCTCGACGACGTGCGCAAAGCGCTGTGGGAAGATCGCACGCTGGTCAAGACCTGGGCCATGCGCGGCACCCTTCACCTGCTCACCTCCGAGGAGATGCCCCTCTACATAAAGGCGTTCCGCACGCGCACCGGGTACCGCAAGGCTGTGTGGCTCAAGTACTTCAACATCACGCTGGACGAGATCGACGCCCTTATTGATGGCGTACGAGAGGCGCTGGATGGCCGCTGTCTCACCCGCCAGGAATTAGCAGAGGAGGTAGTGCGGGTCACCGGCAAGCCCCAGTTGGCCGAGCGCTTGCGCTCCGGCTGGGGCGAGTTCCTCAAGCCCGCCGCCTTCATGGGCTACCTCAGCTTCGGGCCAAGCCAGGGGCAGAACGTGACCTTCGTGCGACCCGACCAGTGGATCGGCGCTTCCAACTGGCCCGAACCGGACGAGCAAGAGTCGTCGGAAGCCCTCGTCGAGCTACTCCGCCGCTTCCTCTCCACTTACGGCCCCGCCACCCGCGACGACTTCGCCCGCTGGTTCGGCGTGCAACCCGCCGACGTGCGCCCTGCCTTTGCAGCCCTTGCGCCCGATCTGACTGAGGTTGACGTCGAAGGCTACATGGCATGGGCGCTTACTCCCTGCCTGGACGAAATGAAAGGCCAGTCACGAACTGGTCCATTGGTGCGCTTGCTGGCGGGATTCGACCCCTACACCGTCGCCATCTCGACCCCGCAGCGCGCCTGCCTTCTGCCTACAGGTACCGCCGCGCGCGTCTACCGCACGGCAGGGTGGATCTCGCCGGTCCTGCTCGTAGACGGCTACGTACGAGGCGTATGGACCTACAGCAGGACCCGCACGGAGCTGAGCATAACGGTCGATCCCTTCGAGCCTGTCGCACCCAAAGTCAAGTCGGGCATCGAGGCCGAAGCCGAGCGCCTGGCCGATCTGCTCGGTGGCCCGTTAGAACTGAGCTACGACAAAGTTGTGTTTGGAGGATAAGAAAGCATGTCAAACCCACAGATAGCGCCCTATGGATCGTGGAAATCGCCGATTTCATCCCAAATGCTGGTGGCCGACCGCGTTGGCCTCGGCCAGGTATGGCTGGATGCCGGCGACATATATTGGAGCGAGAGCAGACCGCAGGAGGGTGGCCGTCAGACGGTCATGCGCCTCTCTCCGGGAGGCGAGCCGTTGGAGCTGCTTCCACCGCCTTGGAACGCCCGCAACCGCGTGCACGAGTACGGCGGCGCGGCTTTCATTGTCTCCGAAGGCACCCTCTTCTTCTCCAACTTCAGCGATGGCCGTCTGTACCGCCTCGACCGAGATGCCACAGAGCCACGCCCCATCACACCCGAAAGGCAACAACGCTACGCCGACGCCAGGGCAGACACTACACGCAACCGCCTCATCTGCGTCCGAGAGGACCACACCGTTGATGGCCGCGAGGCCGTAAACACCATCGTGGCCGTGAATGCCGACAACGACCCCTCCGGCGGCACGGTCTTGATAGAGGGCTGTGACTTCTACGCCTCTCCACGCATCAGTCCCGACGGCGCGCGCTTGGCCTGGCTCCAGTGGGCTCATCCGAACATGCCCTGGGACGGCTGCGAATTGTGGGTGGGCGACTTCGACTCAGATGGTACCGTCATCAACCGCACGCATGTAGCGGGCAGCACAACCGAGTCTGTATCGCAGCCGGAATGGTCCCCCGACGGCACCCTCTACTTCATCGGCGAAGCGACGGGCTGGTGGAACCTCTACAGGTGGCGGAACGGCACCACCGAGCCTCTGCACCCGATGGAGGCCGAGTTCGGCAGGCCCATGTGGCAGTTCGGCGGCTCCAACTACGCCTTCGAGTCGGCTGATCGGATCGTGTGCACATATGGAAAGAAGGGCCTGTGGCACCTTGCCCTGCTCGATACCCGCACGCTCGAATTGCGCGACCTTGACTTGCCCTTTACCGAGTTCTGGCAAATACGCGCTGAGCCTCGGCATGCGGTGTTCGTGGGCGGGGCGCCTACGGAGGATATGGCGCTGGCGCGGGTCGAGCTTGAGAGCGGCAAGCTGGAAATCCTCAAGCGTGCGGGCCATATAGAGGTCGAGCCTGGCTACATATCCATCGCGCGGCCAATCGAATTCCCGACCGAAGGTGGCCGCACTGCACACGCTTTCTACTACCCTCCCACCAACCCCGATTTTGTAGCGCCTGAGGGCGAAAAGCCGCCCCTGATAGTGATGAGCCACGGCGGCCCTACCTCGTCCACGTCGAACACCCTGGACCTCGACACCCAGTACTGGACCAGCCGGGGCTTCGCAGTGCTCGACGTGAACTACGGCGGCAGCACCGGCTACGGGCGCGAGTACCGCCAAAGGCTGAACGGCCAATGGGGCGTAGTGGACGTAGACGACTGCGTGCACGGCGCGCTCCACCTTGTGCGGCAGGGCCTGGCCGACGGCGACCGGCTGGCGATCCGGGGCGGCAGCGCGGGCGGCTACACCACCCTCAACGCCCTCACCTTCCGCGACGTATTTCACGTAGGCGCGAGCTACTACGGCATAGGCG
>JBAURA010000451.1:0-2743 GCA_049580985.1 Chloroflexia bacterium | reverse complement strand
CGTGATGACGTCAGCGAGAGCGAAATAATCTTTCCACACAACCCCTACAGGCTCATCGAAGACCAGTTCCTTCGCTTTTATTTCCTCGGAAATTGGCCCGGCCGCTCTCTTTGACATGCGGCGAAGTTGCTTGGGTACGTCGGTGCCGGTCTCTTTCCTGGCGAGGACCCCGAGGATCAAGAACGATCCGAATGCTACGGCCGTCCCAACCAGGAAGCCGTAGCCCCATATGGTCGCTCCTGATGCTAAAGAATAAAGCGCGTTCACAAACGATATTACCGCGCCCACCAGCAGCAACGGGCTAATGGCGAAGAGTAGCCCCGTAACGTCCTCCGTTTTGCTCAGCACCTTCTCAAGAGCTGTCAGTTTGCTCAACCCGGAACCGTAGCTGACGAATAGCTCCACCCGATCGTTGATGCTATCGGGTTGGGCGCAGTCGGGTTGGGTGAGCGCTTTGTACGCAATTGACGCGCCTCCTGAGTGCGCGATAATGGCGACTTTCTCGCACCCTTTTGTTTTCTTCAGCCACTCGATATCGCGCTGGATCTGGCTGACCGCCGAGTTCAACCGCATCGGGCTGCTGGCGATAAGAAACGCGTCTCCCGCCAGGCCCCCTGATAGGCTGCTTTGGATTGACGCTACCATGCCCCCCAATCCCGGCACTACCGATAACACCTGTAACGCCAGCAACAGCAATTGCGCGATGAAGCCTGCGAAATAGAACACCAGCTTGCTGATCACTCTGACCAAAAACAGGCTGATTACTTGAAGTACAGTCAGCAACCAGCCTATCGGCATAAACAACGCTCGCCACAACCCGGTGCTGTTCGCTTTTACGGTCTCTCTGACTACCGTCCACCTGTAACTGATGGCGTCCAGGATGCGCTCCAGCGCCGGGGGCGCGCTCCTGTTCAGCATCCACGGTCCCATCCCCAATCCCCATCTCAGCAGCTCGTCGAACTTCGGAGGCATAAGCTCGTGCGCCCACCACGATTCCGCTACCACCCACTCGGTATCGTCGTCCCTGATCATTGTGTCGTCCTGCTGGAAGTGTAGGATGCTGTAAGGCGGCGCATCCCCTTCACTTGGGATGCGATCCACCAGCCTTGTGTCCTCGATAAATACAGATCTCCCCAGCTTACCCGGAGGCTGGTCCTTAGGCCTGCCCTCCAACCATGATTTCAGCCACTTATGCAAAGGCTCGCCCCCATAGGGAACGGTCTCCCCTCGCTCTTGCTGACCCACGCCATGTATGAGCAAAATCCCCAGTGGGTAAGACTTTCTGTCTTCCATCTTTTACTCCTCCTTAATAACTAAACCCGCCATCATCCACGGCTACTGAGCCAATAATATCCTCAGCCATAGACACGGGCATCAGCTTAAAAGATTAATCTTGCGTCGAATCTTGCCTCTCTGATCTCCGGTATCCATGTCTTGCCGAACGCGAACCCCTCCTGTGCTATAAGACAAGCCAGGATCCGTTCTTGAAAGTATGCATAGCCACTGGCCATAGAGGCCAATGTGACTATGCGGACTTATTATGCTGAAGTATGCGGTGATCTGCCAGTCGCTACAGGTTAATCACCACCGCTGAATAAGCATGTACTGCTATTACGGAAGCAAATCAATGATCAATTCACCTTTTCATAACCCCCATAACCTCCTCCGCGAACAACTGCAACGTATCCAACCGCGACAAATCATTCCGAAAGTACATCACGAAGTACTCGATCCCCGTATCCATGATCTGCCCCAAATACTCCACCGTCTCGGCGGGCGTCCCCGTAAACACGCGCTCCTTATACTCCTCCAGGCTCACCTCCCGCCCCTGCGCCTTCGCCATCTTGGCCCTCATATCCGCCGATGCCTCCTCCGGCGTCTCTCCCGGCCCCACCAGCGTCACGAACGCGTGCGCCGTCTTCAGCACACTGTCATAGTCCCTACCCAACGTCTCGCAGTGCTCCCGCAGCGCCGCCAGCTTCTTCGCATACTCCTCCGGGAAGCGCACCGAAATATTGCAGGCATCCGCCCACTTCGCCACCAGCTTCAGTGTCACCCGCTCCCCGCTGCCGCCCACCCACAGCGGTATGTGCGGCTTCTGCACCCCCTTTGGCTCGTTAATTGCCCCCTCCACCCTGTAATACTCCCCCTCGAACGTGGCATACGGCTCCGTCCACATAGCCCGGATCACCTGCAACGCCTCGTTCAGCATGCGCAGACGCACCGGCCCGTCCGGAAAGTCGTACCCATACGCCCGGAACTCCTCCTCGTACCACCCCGCCCCTATCCCGAAGTCGAGCCGCCCGTGGCTCATCACGTCCACCGTCGATGCCATCTTGGCGAGCAGCGCCGGGTTGCGATAGTTATTGCACGTCACCATCTGCCCGATCCTGATCCGCTTCGTGTCCCGCGCCAGCCCCGCCGTCGCCATCCAGCACTCAAACGTACTCTCCAACTCCTGCGTAGGCACAGTATGAAAGTGGTCGTACACCCACACCGAATCGTAGTCCAGCCTCTCCGCCTCCTGCGCGAACTTCGTCATCCACTCGTACTTCTCTATAGGATCTCCGATCTTGACCAGGTCCAACCGCCACCCCTGCGGCGTAATAACCCCAAACTTCGGAACCATGCATCCCTCCTAGCTAACATCATTGGACGGTGTGGGTTGTCGGTTGTCGGTTGTCAGTTGTCGGTAGACCGTAATTACGTTTTACGTTTTACACTCTTACCGACAACTGACAAC
>JBAURA010000450.1:0-4177 GCA_049580985.1 Chloroflexia bacterium | reverse complement strand
GTGATAGGCCCTCCGTTGTTGATTCCGCATTCCACATTCCGCGTTCCGCATTGGTCACGGGTGGCGGCACGGGCATCGGGCGGGGGATCGCGTTGGCGCTTGCCCGGCGTGGGTATAATGTAGCGTTGGTTGGTAGGCGTGCCGAGCGGTTGCACGAAGTGGCGCGCATGGCGGAGAGGCATGGCGTGCGGGCCATGGCCCTGGCTGCCGACCTGTCGGACCCCGGCGAACTGAGCGGCATTGTCGAGCGTGTGCGTGCCGAGCTTGGGCCGCTCGATCTGCTGGTGAACAATGCCGGCACCCTGGCGGGTGGGAATCTCGGCATGCTTACACGAGAGGAGATCGAGCGCGCGGTGGCTACCAATCTTACCGCGCCTATCGAATTGACACGCCAGGCCCTGCCCGATCTGCGCGAGCGTCGAGGGGCGGTAGTGCTCGTCGCCAGTGCCATGAGCCTGGTGCCCATGCCCTCGGCTTCGCTCTATTCGGCTACCAAGTCGGGCCTCAGGGCTTTCGCCGAGAGCCTGCGTTACGAGCTAGAGCCTGCTGGTGTGAGCGTTATGCTGGCCTACCCGCCGCCTACGGACACCGATATGACCAGGGAGATGGCTAAAGCTTCGGGCCTCCCGCGCTTTCCCAGGCGCAACCCGGAGGTTGTCGGTGAGCAAATAGTGAGCGCGTTCCTGGCCGGGCGCAAAGAGCTTATCTTTGGGCGAGACCGCACGCTAATCCTGCTCCATCGCGTCCTCCCAGGCCTGTTGAGAGCCGTATTCCGCAGCCAGCGCGCCCGCTTCGAGCGGATGATGAATCGAAAGTGAGAGATCAAGTAGATGTCTATCGAAACCTACCTGCGAGCCATACCCAAGGCCGAGTTGCACGTCCATCTGGAAGGGTCTATCCTGCCGGATACGCTCTTGACGCTGGCGCGGCGCAACGGGGTCACGCTGCCCGCCGGTACGGTGGAAGGGTTGCGGGAGTGGTTCCGCTTCCGCGACTTCCTCCATTTCGTCGAGATCTACGTCACCATCACCCGCTGTCTGCGCACCGCTGAGGATTACGAATTGATCGCGCACGAGTTCGGGGCCGAGATGGCCCGGCAGAACGTGTGGTACGCCGAGGCTACTTTCACCCCAGGCACGCACGCGGCGTTGGGCGTGCCCTTCGACGTCTACTTCGCGGGGCTGACGCGAGGCAGGGCGCGCGCTCGTGCCGACTTTGGGGTGGAGATCGCCTGGATCTTCGACATAGTGCGCGACAACCCCGACCCCAGGCACGCCGAATATACCCTGTGGGCCGCGCTTGAAGGAAGGGGGGAAGGCGTAATAGCCCTCGGCCTGGGTGGATACGAGGCCGCTATGCCGCCCGATGGGTTCGCTCCCTGGTTCGAGCGCGCACGAGAGGCAGGCTTGCACACCATCCCCCATGCGGGCGAGACAGGAGGGCCTGAGAGCGTGTGGGGCGCGATACGCAAGCTGGGGGCCGAGCGGCTGGGGCATGGCGTGCGCTCTATCGAGGACCCCGCGCTGGTGGCATACCTGGCCGAGAGTGGCATACCGCTCGAAGTGTGTCCAACCAGCAACATCCGGCTCGGCATCTTCAGTGGGATCGAGACCCATCCCATGCGCCGCCTCCACGAAGCGGGTGTGACCGTCACTATCAACTCGGACGACCCACCCCTCTTCAACACCACCCTCAACGATGAGGTGGCCCTCCTCCACACCGGCTTCGGCTTCGACCTTGATACGATTGACGAGATAGCGCTGAATGGCGTGCGCTATTCCTGCCTGCCGCCCGACCGCAAAGATGCCATGCTGAGGCAGTTCCAGGAGGAGATGGCTGCACTGAAAGCGGTGCATCTCACCGAGGGCGAATGATCGTTGCAACAGGTGAAAAGTAAAGAAACGGAAAGGGGGACGCGGCACGTCCCCCTTTCTTTCTCCACGTTAGAACTATATTAAGGCACGGGCGTGGGGTAGATGATCCCAGGCATAGGCGTGGGCCTGGCCCTCGGCTGCTGGTTCGGATTCGGATTCGGGTTCCTGTTGGTAGAAGGCGCCGAACGCAATTGCTTGTTCTTGTCCCTGTAGGTGGTGCAGCCCTTCGGCGGGGTCTCTTCCAGGAAGTAGTCCTGCACGTCACCCTTCTCAGAGCACGCCCACTTCTTGATCAGGCCGTCAGGCTCGATGAAGTCGCGCTGGAGCTTGCCGTCCGGCCTTTCGACCAGGTTCACGAAGCTCTCGTTCTTGTAGAATTCCTCCATGAAGTTGTGCCAGATGGTAGCCGCCCCCACAGCGCCTGTCACCTTCGCCATCTCCGAGTTGTTGTTGTTGCCCACCCACACCCCTACCGTCAGGTTGGGGGTATAGCCGAGCGTCCAGCTATCGCGGTTGTCGTCGGTGGTCCCCGTCTTGCCCGCCGCAGGCACGCTCAACTTCAGCGCGCTATTGGCGCCGAACATAGGTGTGCGCGCCCTGTTATCTGACAGGATCGAAGTGATCATGTAAGCGATGCGTGGATCGAGCACCTGGTCGCCAGGGGGATTTTCGTCCAACTGGTAGATCGTGCGGCCCTGGGCATCTATTATCTTGCGGATCGGGTTGGCGTCGATTACCCGCCCGTTGTTGGCAAAGGTCGAGTAGGCGTTGGTCATGTCGAGCAGCGTCACTTCGCCCCCACCCAATGTGAGCGACAGCCCGTAGAAACCGGAGTCGTAGATCAGGCTCTCCTTGCTCTTCAAGCCTATCTCGCGGGCAAAATCTATAGTGTCCTGCACGCCCGCGAACTGGATAGCCTTTACCGCCGGGATATTGTACGAATTAGCCAGCGCCTCGCGTACCGTCACCCAGCCGTGGTCTTTGCCGTCGTAGTTCTTGGGCGCGTAGTCCTTCTGGCCGGGGTTGGAGAAGCCGGTAAGAGTATCGAGTAGTACCGTGGCTGGCGACCACCCCTTCCTGAAGGCGTTGGCAAAGGTTATCGGCTTGAACGAGGAGCCTGGCTGGCGCGGTCGTGTCGCCACGTTTACCTGCCCGTCAATAGTGGTGTCGTAGTAGTTCACCGAGCCGACCATAGCCAGGATCTCGCCCGTGTTGGGCTTCATCACCACCATGGCGGCATTGGTCGCCTTCTGCTTGCGGATCTCATCTATTCTGTCGCGGGCTACGCGCTCCGCCGTATCCTGTACGCTCAGGTCGAGTGTCGTGTGTACCTCAAGCCCCGCGTTGGCAATCGCGGGCCCATATGTCTTCTCCAGGTACTCCTTCACGTAGTAAACGAAGTGCGGGGCCTTGATGCTGGGGTCATCCCCCTTGAGGTTGTCCGCGATGGGATAGGAGAGCGCGCTCTGCTCCTCAGCTTCAGTGATCATCTCCAACTTCACCATCTGCTCCAGGGTGTACTTCTGGCGCTCCAGCGCGCCCTCCATGTTCGTATAAGGGTCATCCTGGTGTGGCGACTGGGCCAGCCCCGCGATCAGGGCCGACTCGGCCAGGTTAAGCTCGTTTGCTTTCTTGCCGAAGTACGTCCGCGCGGCGGCCCCTACTCCGTAGGCCCTGTGCCCGTAGTAAGTCTGGTTGAGGTAAAGCTCCATGATGTACTCTTTCGAGTATGTGCGCGTCATCTGGATAGCGATGGCCTGTTCTTTGAGCTTACGACTGTACGACTGTTCGGTCCGCTCCTCAAGCGACATAAATATGTTGCGGGCCAGCTGCTGTGTGATCGTGGAAGCACCCGACGAGCCGTCGCCGCTCAGGTTGATGCGCACGGCGCGCACAATGGCGAGCGGGTCCACGCCGGGGTTGGTCCAGAAGGTGGCATCCTCCGCCGCGATTGTGGCGCTGATTACCAGCGGCGCTATCTCATCGATATTGAGCTCTTCGTGCAGGCCGGTCTCTTCGTCCACGAAGTCGTACAACGGCACGCCGTTGCGGTCGTAAATCTTGGTAGTCTGAGCCAGGATGCCGTGGTCGGCGATGGCCTGCGACAGGTATTCGGGGCCAACCGGCGGTAGCTGGCTCACGTAGTAGCCCGCGCCCGCGAACCCCGCCCCGAACCCCGCGGTGGTCAACACGAAGCTCAATATGAAAAGGAGGACCATGAGGCGCGCAATAACGCCGGTAGCCCCGCCACTCCCATGGCGGCGCGCGGCAGCGAGCGCCCGCACATTGCCCACCCGTGAGCG
>JBAURA010000449.1:0-9904 GCA_049580985.1 Chloroflexia bacterium | reverse complement strand
ATTTTATCCATAGCTTCAGGGCGTCATGAAGCGACCTGGGTTGAATGGCTCAAGGATGGGGGGTGCCTGCCCGGTTGCGATGGCTTCGGCGAGGGCATTGCCCGCGCCTAACGCGCCGGGCAGACCGTGCCCGCCAAAACCGGAAATAACCCACCGGCCCGGCGAGCCCGGCATCGCCCCGATCAAGGGGTTGCCGTCTGATGGGTAATCCATGATGCCCGCCCAACGCCGGCTGATGGAGATAGGTGGGAAGCCGGGAAATGCATCCGGCAAGAAATCGGTGAGGGCTTGCTGGATGTCGGAGTTCAGATCTTCCTTCGTCGTCGTCTCAGTGATCGGGTCTCGATTCCGATAGCCCCCGATCACTATCACGCCGTCGCTAGACTGCCGCCAGTAGACCGTGCCGAAATCGACGCCCAGCCCGATCTTGAAGATAGGCGGGAGCGGCTGCGTCGAAAGGACCTGCCCGCGCACTGGAGTCACGACGTCCTTGAATTCAGGGGCGAAGATGCTGAGCGCGGTGTTGCATGCAAACACGACCTGTTGCGCTCGGAGGATGCCCCTGGTAGTCGAGATACCTAAGTATTCGTGGCCTGGCACCGCATCCACCTGCAACACGGATGTATGGGAAATTACGGAGGCTCCATGATGAAGAGCAGCCGTGGCCAGGCCATAGACCAACCTGGTGGGATTGACAATGCCCCCATGAGGGAGCCAGCGCCCTCCGAGAAATCGCTTGTTTATCTTCATGCCAAGCAAGTCTTCACATGCCGAGTGATCGAGGGCAAAGACAGGAGCAGGTGTGCCGCGTCGCCTGTTTGCTTCTTCACAAAACTGGTCCCACACACCTTCGGAGGCGGCGAGCGCCATGTGGCCGGGTGTGGCGTAACCGGCATCTATTCCCTCTTCTTGGAGCACAGCTTGCACCAGCTCGGGGTTCTCAAGAGGCTTGCTTCCCGCCAGCATGAGCCCTGCGTTTCTACCCGTCGCGCCCGACGCCAGGGCACGGGCTTCCAGCACAACGGCAGATACGCCGGCGCGGGCCAGCCAATAGGCGACGGAGACGCCCATGATACCTCCACCTATAACGGCGACCTCTGCCTCTGAAGGCAGCGCCGCCGGTGGTGGAAAGGCATCGAGATCAACTGTTGCCAGCCAGTGAGAAGGAGGAGCGTGCGGATCTGCCACGGGTTAGCTCTCCCTGCGAAAATGGAACGATCAGAGGATAACAGAGAAGAAGGGGCGCGGCTACTTCCAGATTGCTCATTTGCCGTTTGGTCCTCTGGCGTAACAGTTCGTACTATGGCGAAAAGCTCGTAGGGGCGGGTCCCCGTGCCCGCCCTGGTTCCATATCGACCAAGATAGGGGTAAGGAGAGAGGGCGGGCACGGGGACCCGCCCCTATATGTCTACCCTCTGACTGTCGGGAGCAATGGCGGGCTCGCGGCACAAAATGGGCAATCTGGGAGAAGTGCCTGGCTATCTTATGTCATATGCTTGGCACTAGAGTTTGCCGGCATCCGCACGCAAACACACTGAGGCGTTGCCTGCCATGTAAGGCTAACTGAGCGATGATTAGTCCCTCCAACAGGGCATACCTGACAGAAGACTACTGGAAATGGGCCCGGTCGCGGCGCTCCGAGGAGCAGGTGGCGGCCGAGATCTCCTATCTCCAGGCAGTGCTCGCTGAAAAGTCTCCTGGGCGGCGGGTGGCTGTGCTGGGCTATGGTGTCGGGTACCATGCTATCGGACTAAGCCAGGCGGGCTTTGAGGTGACGGCGCTGGATTCGTCTCAGTTCGCCATCAGCGAGGCGTATCAAGCCGGCATGCGTGCCAACGTTGCTGTCAATTGGGAAGCGATAGACCTGGCTTCGGGCTATTTGCCTCCGTTTGAATCGGATGCTGTTGTTTGCATCGATTGGCTCGGATCCGGCACCGACGCCGATCACAGGCGGTTGTTGAGGAAGGTGCGCAGGCAGTTGGTACCGGGTGGTTTGCTGGTTGTCCTGCATTCCGATGCGTCCTGGACTGTCAATAATCTCGCGGGCTCGGCTCAGGAGACTGTCGGAGACGTATCATATCGCTTCGACCAGACCTACGACCCTGTAAGTGGCCGCAGCCACGAGAGGCTAGGAGTATCCCGATTGGATGGGGCCGAGCAGGTATTTGAGTACGCTCGGCGTATATACTCGACAGTAGAATTGGCCGCGCTGGTGCGCTCCGCCGGCTTCCTGGTGGGTCGTGTGGATGCCGACTTTGAGGCAGGTAAGCAGCCAGGGCGGGGGTCGCGCTATATCCAGATCAGTGCCCACCCCCTGCGCATCCCACCGGAGTCGCTGGCCGTGGCATCGTGGCGCACGCCGCCGGACGATAGGCTCGAACTGCGCTACGCACCCGATGAGACACCCTGGCTGCACCCATCCCCGGCTGAGGTCTGGAAATCGCTGCTTGCGAGCGAGGCCGATCAAGGGCTGGATGCCATCGGACACTACCCGGTGGACGATCCTTATGGCGGCGAGCGCGGTGCTGAGATGGTCGGGACGTGTTTCGGCTGCCCGATCTCTCACCATCAACTGACTTTCGCACCCGGCGTCACTTCGCTGCTCCACGCCCTGACCGACCTGGCAGACGGCGGCCTCATCCTCGCGCCTATACTTGTCCACCCGGATCTTAGCGCGTGGGCCATATCGAGGGGCGTGGAGGTACGCCTGATTGACGGGCCGGAAACGCTTGACCGGCTCGTGGCCGAGATCTATGCACGACGCCCGTCCCTGGTGCATTTCGACCGCCCGAACTTCGCGGCGGAATTGATCTCGCACGACGATCTGTATATCTTGTGCACCGAAGCCGCCAGGGTGGGAGCTATCGTGCTGATCGATGAGAGCCCGGCCACCTACCTGGGGCCGGCGGCCAGTGCCGTGCGGCTGGCCAACCGCCTCGAAAACCTGGTCGTGCTCCGCAGCATTACCAAGGCATATTCGTGGGGTGGCCAGCGTGTCGGGTATGCCGTAGCCTCCGAAGGTGTGAGCACCCGCGTGCGGGAGCTGGTGTCGCCGCTTCAGGTGAGCGAGCTGGCTTTTCGCGCCTTGATACAGCTTCTGAAGCGTGGAGACATCTTCCAGGTGCTGCGCGCGCGGGTTCGTACTACCAAGCCTGAGACTATCGGCCTGCTGGAGAGGCTTGGCCTGGAGGTGATCGCGGGCCACCCTGATATACCCTGGGTGGTGGTGCCCGACGTAGCGGGTAAGACATCCGAGTACCTGGGCAGGCTCGGTATACGCGGCTTGCCTTTCGTCCCGTCACCCGCGAGACTGGGCCCATTCCCCGAGCTGCTTCACCTGACAGTCCCTCTCTCCGATGAGAGGATGTCGGCGCTACGCCGACATCTTGGGAGTAACGCTTACAGCGACGACTTTAGCCCAGCCTTCAACACGCCATCTACACCTGTGACGGCAGGCGGTCCAAGCCAACTGGAGTACAGAGCATGCTTACCATGTTGGAGGTACATCTAGGCGAGGAGACAATTCAGGGGTTGCGGGCGGGCCTGCGCGGGGTATTGCTGCGCCCGGAAGACGAGGGCTACGATGCGATCCGGCAGGTGTGGAACGGCAGGGTCGACCGCAAACCCGCCCTCATCGCCCGGTGCGCGGGCGTAGCCGACGTGATCGCCGCCGTCCACTTCGCACGCGAGCACCGGATTGAGTTATCGGTCCGAGGCACCGGCCATAACGCCGCAGGCTACGCCGTGTCCGATGGCGGCCTGATGATAGACCTGTCGCCGATGAAAGGTATACGGATCGACCCCGCGCGCCGGACGGCTCGCGTGCAGCCGGGCGTGACCTGGGGCGAGTTCGACCACGAGGCACAGGCTTTTGGGCTGGCGACCACGGGAGGGCGCATCTCTACGGTTGGCGTTGGGGGCCTGACGCTTGGCGGCGGCTACGGGTGGCTCATGCGTAAGTGCGGCCTCGCCATAGACAACCTCCTCTCCGTAGACGTGGTGACGGCGGATGGGAGCTTCGTCACGGCCAGCGAGGCCGAAAACTCGGACCTGTTCTGGGGAGTGCGGGGCGGAGGCGGCAACTTCGGCATCGCCACCTCATTCGAGTTCCGTCTGCACAGGATCGGCCCCATCGTCACGGGTGGGATGGCCTTCTACCCGGCGGCGCAAGCGAAAGAAGTGCTCCAGTTCTATCGAGAGTTCATGGGGAATGCTCCCGACGAGCTTGCTGCTCTCTTCAATTTCCTGTTCGTGCCGCCCGCGCCTTTCGTACCTCCCCACCTGCGCGGCGTGCGCGTAGTGGCAATTGCTGTGTGCCACTTTGGCTCCCTGGAAGAGGCGGCCCGCGATCTTGCTCCGTTGCGAGAGATCGGCCCGCCTCTGCTAGAGCGCATCAAGCCTAGGCCATATACGGCGGTCCAGCGCATGTACGATGCGGCCGGCGAGTTCGGCCCGCACGTTTATGGGAGATCGGGCCACCTGGCCGGCCTGGGCGATAACGTAGTCGATATACTGGTCGATCACGCAGCGCAGATGACGTCGCCGATGTCGATTGTTATGATCTCTCCTCTCGGCGGCGCTGTGGGGAGGGTAGGCGACGAGGACACGGCCTTTAGCTACAGGCAAACGGCCTACGATTATGCCATCGACTCGGTGTGGACGGACCCCCACGACTCGGACCGTCATATCGCGTGGACGCACGACTTCTGGGAGGCGTTGCGGCCTTTTTCAAAGGGGGTCTACGTGAATGAGCTTGGTGACGAGGGTGAGCCCCGCGTTCGTGAGGCTTACAGCCCGGCAACCTACCAGCGGCTGGTTGCCCTCAAGAAAAAGTACGACCCGGACAACGTCTTCCACCTCAACCAGAATATCAAGCCGGAGTGATTGGATAAGCAGTTATATGAAAGGAGAACTCATATGTTGACCGAAACCAGAGAGGCTACACAAGAGTTCGAGAATGTGTTGGCGGACGCGCCCGTTGTCTACTTGATCCTTTACGTGAACGACCTTGCCGAGTCGAGGGCTTTCTACGAGCAGCAGCTTGGGCTGCGCATCATCGAGGCCGACGAAGATTCGGCCAAGTATGACGCGGGCAAGGTGATCCTGGTCCTCCACAAGGCCGGCGACTACGGCGTGGAGCTTGTCGGGCGGCGCGACGACTCGTCCGATGTTGTGTTCCTGGTCGACGACATTAATGCCATGCGCGAGGCATTGGAAGCGCGCGGAGTGACCTTCGTACGCCGCCGCACCTACGAGATCGGGCTCGTGACCGACTTCTACGATCCGAACGGGCATCGCCTCATGATCTACCAACCCTCGGAGGTGGCCCTAACGTGGCCAAGCGCCGATAAGCTGCGCGAGGTATGGCGTGACTGCGGCAAAGGCGCGTCCGATCTCATAGGGCCCGCGGCGATCCCCCTGGCGGAAAACGAGCATACCGGGGCCTCCGGTCTGGATGGCAAGCCTCTCATCTACCTCTTTATGTTTGTGCCAAGCTCGGACGAAGCGCTTGCCTACTACAGAGATGACCTGGGCTTGAAAGATATCGAGCGGGTCCACTGCTGCAACCCCGCCTGCCCGCCGGAAGAAAGAGGGGTCGCCAAGTACGACGCGGGCGGGATGCTGCTCACGACCCACCATGTCCACAAGACCCCTGTAGTGGACGACTTTGGCAGGGTCTATTCGCCCAAAGAGGTGAATACGACCCACACCAGGAGCATCGTGCCGGTGTTCCACGTCACCGGGATCGAGCAGGTGGTGGGAAAGCTGGCAAGCAAGGGGGTCAACTTCCCCCAGGGTGTAGTGCAATCTGAGATTGGAAATATCGCCAGGTTCGAGGCGAGCACCGGGCACACGTTCTACCTGTACGAGCCTTCGATTGGCGCGCTCAAATGGCCCAGCGGTGCCAAGATCAAGCAAATCATGTCTGTTTGACGATATAACCATAAATTAGCTAGCTGAGATGATTACTGCCGACGAGATACGCCAACTCGCACTGTCACTGCCGGGGGTGGAGGAGCGCGAGACCTGGGGTGAAGCTACGTTCCGAGTGCGCGATAAGATATTCTTCATGCTCTCGCCGGGCGAACAAGAGGCCAGCCTCAGGACGTCGCTTGAGGAGCAGGACGTGCTTGTCAATTCGCACTCGGAGAGTTTCTCCCCTGCACACTACACTGGCCGCTATGGCTGGGTCCATGTGGAACTGTCCACGGTGGACCCAGATTTGATGTGCGAACTCGTCATCAAAACATGGCGGCGAACGGCTCCAAGGCGTCTAGTGGCTGAATATGACGCCGTGAACTGACCGCTACCGAAAGGAGAGTTTTCACACTATGAATCCTGATACCCTCGCGGGCGCGCTCGAAGCTACCTGGAATCGCCGGCCCGATGCTCCGGCGCTTGTCTATGGCAACCGAAGCCTGAAGTATGCCCAGTTGGGAGACGCGGTTACGGCACTTGCGGGCGCTCAACGGCGACTTGGCATCGGCGCGGGAGACCGGATCGTATGTTCGGTGTCGAACCGGCCCGAGAAGGTCATCGCGTTGGGCGCGGCCTGGGCATCCGGTGCGGTGCACGTGGGGGTCGATTACCAATTCACCGCCCCTGAGCTATCCTCGGTGATCAATATGACCCAGGCCGGCGCTTTGATCTATGAGCCGGTGGGCGAGGCTAGCGATCCGTTCCTTCCCCTTGGGATTCTGCGAAAAGAATATCCGGATCTACCCATTATTGTCGTGGGCGACCTTCCGGTGCCCGGAGAATTCGTGGCGTTTTCGAGGCTGATTGAGACAACGCCGGGAAGTTTGCCTCCCATCGCTCTTGAAGGCCCGTCTCCGCAGGACCCGGCCTTGATCTTTATCAGCTCAGGTACAACAGGGATTCCCAAGGCCACTCTTGGCTACCAGGGCAATCTGAGCCAGCGCTGGCAACGTTTGGCAGGCTGGCTTGGGTTTGGACCGGACGACGTGCATCTTGCACAAATGCCCCTATCGCACGGGTTCGGACTCATGATGGCAATGGGCGCTCTGCTTACGGGAGGGCAGCTGGTGCTGCTCGACAAATTCTCAGCCGAGGCAGCGTTGCAAGTGATCGAGTCGGAGCGTGTTACCGTGCTGAACGGCTCTCCGACACACTTCAAGTTGATCCTGGATCGCCTTGACCCCCAGCGCCACGACGTAAGCAGTTTGCGCTTCAGCGTCGGCACGGCCGCTTTTTTCTCAGCATCGCTGGTGCGCTCGATCTGGGATAAGCTGAATGTGAAGTTCATGTTCATGTACGGGTCGAGCGAAGGTGTGGGCGTGGCAACCACCGAGCCGGACGATATATTGCGCGGCTCCGTTGGCAAGCCCGCACCTGGCGCTGCCATTATCGTAGACTCCGAGCATGAGCCGCTGCCGGTCGGAGAAACCGGGGAGATCGCCTTCTCGCGCAAGGTCTATCCGATCAAGTACTGGGGAGAGCCAGGCCACGAGTCGCTGGCCACAGCTTTGCAACCTGAGAGCGCCAATGGCAACAGCACTAGCTGGTACTATTCCGGCGACCTCGGACGCATGGACGACGAGGGGAGGCTCTACGTCTTCGGGAGGTTGAAGCACCAGATCGACCGGGGTGGGTTGAAGATCGACCCGGTAGAGGTGGAAGCAGCCTTGCTCCAACACCCAGATGTGTCGGATGGGGCGGTGATCGGGCTGCCCAACCCCATATTGGGCGAGGTTGCTTGCGCATGTGTGGTGCCTGCGTCGGAGCAGCCGCCAACTCTTGAGGAGATCCGCACATTTCTCAGCGGCGAGCTGGCCCCGTATAAGCTCCCTGACGAACTATGTGTCCTGGACGAGATACCACGAACCCAGATCGGCAAGGTGGATCTAAAGAAGCTGCGAGAGCTGGTCGCGGAGACGGCCACGCAAAGCCTCAGGCCGAGATGAACCCTATGTTGACACGAGAGGCAGTTTCGCTACCGCTCGAAGGCTTCAGCGTGACTATTGATGGCATTGCTGAGCTGCCGGTCCGGGTCTGTGCCGAACACCTGGCTTGGCTTGGGGCCGGCCTGGAGCCGGCAAACCTTGACGGCATGGCGGTGGGCAAAAGCAATGGCGATCCTTCTTTGCCTGGCCTGGCACTTCGCTCGAAATCCTCTCAGAGCAATGCAGACGAAAACATAGCTTGTAGTATTCGCTGGCTGCCTGAGCACATGAGCGAGCAGGAAAAGCCTGGTGCTTTGCACTCTGAGGCTATGATCCAGGCTCTTTCGGGGCTGATGTCGGTCAACGGCAGGGACCAGGCTCTCCCTCGCCGCCTGGGGCTCGACGTGGCCTCCGTTGTGGCCGGGATCGTGGCGACACAGGGGGTGCTGGCAACACTTATCGCGAATAGCCGTGGGCAGAATATCAGGGGGGTCGAAACCTCCGTCCTCCAGGCGGGGTTTACCTTCCTGTATCATCACCTGGCGCTGGCGACGTGCGACGATCCTTTCGTGATTGCTTCCGCGGAGTCCGCATCCGCGCCCGGACCACCCTTCCAAACCGCCGATGGGTATTGGGTGGAATTGGAAGTGCTTTCCTTCGACTCCTGGATCTCGTTCTGGAAGCAGCTAGGAGTTGAGCGGGCCGGGTTGGAGGCAGCGTGGTCAAGCTTCGTTTATCGCTATCTCGCCGCCACGTGCTCGTTGCCTGCTACGCTCCACGAGGCTACCAGGCGTCACTCGCTGGCCGAGCTGCGACAGGTAGCAGGCTCGTACGGCGTAGGGATTTGCGCGGTGCGCACCTACCCGGACATATTGGAAGAGCTGGGATTGTGGAAAGGAGGGGGCATAGCCCAGGGGGCGGACAATTCACAATCTCACACTCGGGCGCCCTGGTCTATACTTCCACAGCTTGAGCATCAAGGCGAGCGATCCACCCCTATCGCCGGCGACGCGCCTCTCGCCGGGATGCGTGTTGTGGAAGTAACCTCGCGGCTGCAAGGTCCGCTTGCCGGGCTCCTGCTCCAAATGCTGGGGGCCGAGGTCGTCAAGGTGGAGCCCATAGGTGGCGACTTCGGCAGATATGCGCCTCCACGGGCCGGTTCGCAGGGAGCCGCCTACCTGGCCTATAATCGGGGTAAGCAAGTTGTAGAGCTCGACTACAAGACGCCCGAAGGCCACGCCCAGCTTATCGAACTGATCGCAGGCGCTGACGTATTCCTGCATAACTGGCGCTCAGGGAGGGCGGAAAAGACGGGCCTCGACTTCGAGCGCCTTGTCCTCATTAATCCGCGACTCGTCTATGCGCATGCTTCCGGCTGGGGCAGGGTTGAAAGCGAGCCCAGCCCTATCGCCGGGGACTTTCTGGTCCAGGCCCACGCAGGCACAGGCGACGGGCTCAACCCGGCTGACGAGCCGCCGTTCCCTTCACGTGTCACCCTGGTGGATGTGACCGGTGGGCTGCTGGCGTGCGAGGGGATCCTGGCCGGGCTCTACCTGCGCGAGCAGACAGGGCAGGGTTGCCGGGTAGGCACGTCGCTACTCTCCGGGGCGATGGAGCTTCAAGCGCAGGTGCTGAAAGCCATCGCCCTCGATCGGGAGCAAGGTAGATGTTGGGGACGGCCCATTTGGGGCCTTCTGGATCGCCCCATCGAGACGGCAGATGGCTTTTTATTGGTTTCGGCAGAGGATGACGATGCCCGCAGTCGATTGGGGGCGTTATGTGGCCTCGATGAACTTGCTGATAAGGACACGCTTGAAGAGAGGATAGCGACGCGGCTACACGCTCGCTCCAGCGCCGAATGGGTAGAGCTGCTTCGGAACGCAGGCATAGCGGCGACGACCGTTTGCACCAACCTGGCCGACCTACCGCGCGACCCTCGAATTGTGGGCCTCTTGGAAAGCGTGGAGGATGCCTGCTGGGTGCCGGCAGCCCCATGGCAG
>JBAURA010000448.1:0-8221 GCA_049580985.1 Chloroflexia bacterium | reverse complement strand
GATATCTGCTGGCAGCTTCAGGCGCGCGGCTGGCGGATCGGATTCAATCCGGCAGCTATGGTCTATCACCATCGCCGCAACTCGGTGCGGGCCTATTGGCGGCAGCAAGTCGGGTACGGGGAGGCGGAGGCCCTGCTTGAAAAGAAGTGGCCGGAGAAATATAACTCCGCCGGGCATGTGAGGTGGGCGGGTAGGTTGTACGGAGATGGCCTGATGCAGACGCTGTGGGCCTCGCGGGGACGTGTTTACGGCGGGGTATGGGGCAGCGCTCCTTTTCAGTCGGTGTATGGGCCGGAGGTGAACGGGCTGCTGGCGCTGACTGCAATGCCTGAATGGTATTTTCTATCCGGCCTGCTCCTGCTGATGTGCGTGTTAGGCATCTTCTGGGCGCCCCTGCTGTGGGCACTACCTTTGTTGGTGGTTTCCGTGGCGACACTATTGGTGCAGGCGATACTTGGCGGCGCACGCGCGCGCCTGGTGAGCAACTCGTCACGGGCTTCCAGTGTCGCGTTACGAGCGATCACATCTACACTACACCTGATCCAGCCGCTTGCACGCCTCATTGGACGACTGAGTCAGGGCCTCACCCCATGGAGAAGGCAGGGCGCAGTAAGCGTGGCGCTCGCGCTCCCGTTGCCGTCTACCTTGGCAGTGTGGAGGGAGGAGTGGCAAGCGCCCGAAGCGTGGCTAAAAGGGGTTGAAGGTGAAATCAAGTCGGCGGGCGGAGCGGTGGAAAGGGGTGGGAACTACGACCGTTGGGACCTGCACGTGCGAGGCGGCTTGCTTGGGGCAGCTCGCATGAGGATGGGTGTCGAGGAGCACGGAGGAGGCCGGCAACTGGCGAGGTTCCGCTTGTGGCCCCGGTTCAGGCCCGTGGCTACAGGACTTGTCCTGATTTTCGCCGGATTGGCGGTGTGGGCGGGCGGGAGCGGCGCCTGGGTGGCCGCTGTGGGCCTGGGGTTTGTGGGAGCGGCGTTCGCGGGGCGCGTCCTATATGAGTGCGCCGCCAGCCTCGGAACGCTCAGGATGGGGGTACGGGCAACCGAGGGGGTGCAACTGGACGCTACGGGCAAGAAGCCTGGTCCAACAGGGCCGTACCGTATCCTGCTTCCATATGTGTCGAAATATTGGAGAGGCTGGCTGCTGATACTGGCGCTGACCCTGTTGAGCACGGGCCTGACGCTGCTACAGCCGTGGCCGCTGAAGGTGCTGGTGGACAATGTCCTCTCGGCGCAACCGCTGTCAGGGGTGGCAGGACAGATAGCGGCCCCACTGCCCGGCATGGATAACCGGGAGGGCCTGCTCATCTGGGTGGTGGCGGGGGGTGTCATCCTGTTCCTCTGCACAAGTGGGATAGATATGCTGCTAACTTACCATTGGGTGCGCGTTGGCCAGGGGATGGTATACGGCCTGGCGCGCGACCTTTTCGCTCGCATACAGAGACGCTCCCTCGTGGCACATAGCCGTAGTGCGGTAGGGGACTCGTTGAGCCGCATCACCACCGATGCGTGGGTGGTGCACACAGCCGCCGACAATCTCCTCTTCGCACCCGCCCATGCAGCTATCACCGCGGTAAGCGTGCTGGCAGTGATGCTTACGATGAACTCGCTCCTAACGTTGCTGTCGCTCGCCGTGACGCCGTTGCTTGTGCTGACATCCGTGCTGCTTGGCAGCCAGATCAAGGTAGCGAGCAGGGCCAGGAGACGCATTGAAAGCCAATTGCAGGCGCACGTGCACCGCATTGTAAGCGGGATCCAGGTGGTGCAGGCTTTCACCAGAGAGCGGCACGAGCGCGATCGCCTGACGGAGTTCGCACGCAGATCGATCGAAGCCCAACAACGAAGCGCACTGGCCTCGAATCTGTACAACCTGGGGTCTGGCCTCACGCTTGCGCTCGGCATGGCGCTTATCCTGTGGATAGGCGCGGGTGAGGTGCTGGGTGGCAGGCTGACCGTAGGTAGCCTGCTGGTGTTTGTCGCCTACCTGGGTGTGTTGCAGTCGCAATTGAAGACTTTCGTGGGTATCACCAGGACTATGCAAGAGGCGACAGGCAGCGCCGAGCGCGTGGCCGAGATCCTGAATACGCGCGATGATATCCAGAGTAAGCCGGGCGCTCCTCCTCTCGGTGCTGTGCGAGGGGGAATCCGGCTTCGTAACGTTACATTCGGATACGAGCCTGAGCGTCCGGTCCTGAAGGATTTATCAATACAAATCGAGCCTGGCCAGATGGTGGCGATAGTGGGGGCAACGGGTGGGGGCAAGAGCACTCTTGCGGGGCTGATCGCTCGCCTGTACGACCCGTGGGAAGGCACGGTGGAAATAGATGAGCAGGACGTGCGCGACGTCGAACTGGGGAGCCTGCGGGAGGCGGTTGGCCTGGCTTTGCAGGAGCCGTACCTGTTCGCGGCTACGGTGGCCGACAACATCGGGTACGGCAAGCCATCCGCTACGGAGGGCGAGGTAGAGGCTGCGGCCGCGGCGGTGGGGGCCAATACATTTATCCGGCAGTTGCCCCAGGGTTACGACACTTTGTTGGGCGAGCGCGGGGGAACCCTGTCGGGCGGCGAGCAGCAGAGGTTGTCGATAGCAAGGGCACTCATTAAGAACGCTCCAATTCTGGTTCTCGACGAGCCGACAAGCGCCCTCGATGCGGAGACCGAGCAGATGCTGGTCAATGCCCTCCGAAGGGTTCGCGCAGGTAAGACTACGGTCATCATAGCGCATCGTCTCTCGACGGTGCGACATGCCGACAGGATAATTGTGATTGAGGATGGGGTAGTGGAGGAAGAAGGCAGTCACGACGAGCTAATGGCGCGCCGGGGCGTGTACCGGCATCTCTATGGCGTGCAATCGAGCGCGCAGCTTGCGACCCGAGGTATGCACAGGTGAGCACGGCGAGGGATCAACTGAACAGACGGCCACCAGGGAGTGTGCTTGTGACGGTCCGTATGCTCAGGTACGCGTTGCGGCGATGGCCCGGTATGCTGGCGATGCTTGGTACGGTCGTGCTGGGGGTGGGCATCAGCGTGCTCAAACCCTGGCCTATGAAGGTGCTGGTTGACAATGTGCTTGGGGGCCAGCCGCTCTCGGCATCGTTGGCTCCTTTGGCGTCACTGCCCGGCGCCACGACCCCTGAGGGCCTGCTTGCCTGGACAGTTGGGGCAACAGTGGCGATCTTCTTCCTGGGCTGGGTGCAGGGCGCGGCCACCGCTTTCGTCAGGATCGGCTTCGGGCAGCGCATCGTGTACGACCTTGCAACCGACCTGTTCGCGCATTTGCAGCAACTCTCTCTGCGCTTCCACAGCCGCAAATCGGTAGGCGACTCGGTGCGCCGTGTGACGACCGACAGCGGCAGCGTATCGACTATAGTCAACGATGCTATCTTCCCGGCGCTCTCCTCGCTGCTCACCGTGGGGGCTGTGTTCGGCGTCATGTGGAGCATTGACCCGGAGCTGACTCTGCTGGCCCTCCTGGTGGTGCCTGCCCTGGTGGTGGCGCTGAGGGTGTACGTAGGGCCTATGATGCGGCGCAGCTACGCCCAGGAAGAAGCGGAGGGGCAGATGTATACGGTGGTCGAGGAGACACTAACCGCCCTCCCCGCTGTGCGAGCCAACGGCGGGGAGGCGCGAGCAGACGTCCGCCTTGAGGCGACAACGCGTAACATAGTGGCGGCTGCGCTCCTCACGACCCGCGTGCAGCTGCAATTCAAAGTTGTTTCGGGCCTGGTGACCGCCCTCGGCACGGCTGCTATTGTGTACGTAGGAGCGACACATGCGCTGGAAGGTAGCCTCACGGTTGGGAGCATTATCGTCTTCCTCTCCTACCTTGCCTCGCTCTACGGCCCGCTCGAGTCGCTCATGTACGCTTCATCCACAGTGCAATCGGCCATGGGCAGCGCTCGCCGGGTGATGGAGATCTTGGAGACGGAGCAGGAGGTGAAGGACAGGCCGGGCGTCACCCCACTGCCGCCGGTGGAAGGCCACGTGATACTGGAGAGCATCACCTATGGTTATGAGCCTGGCACGCCGGTCCTGAGAGAGATCGACCTCGATGTGTTGCCGGGCGAGACGATTGCCCTGGTGGGCGCTTCCGGTGCCGGCAAGAGCACGCTGGTAGGCATGGTGGCACGCCTGGCCGATCCGTGGCATGGTCGCGTGTGGATAGACGGCTACGACATACGGGATGTGGCGGTACGCAGCCTGCGCGAGCAAGTGTCTATCGTGGGGCAGGAGCCTTTGTTGCTCCCTATAACCATCGCCGAGAACATCGCATATGGCAAGCCCAACGCCAGCATGGAAGAGATCGTGCAGGCCGCAATCGCGGCGCGCGCCTACGACTTTATCGAGCGCCTGCCCGATGGATTCGACACAGTAGTGGGCGAGCGGGGGGCAACGCTCTCAGGTGGTGAGAAGCAGCGGATCGCTATAGCCAGGGCCTTGCTGAAGGACGCCCCGATCCTGGTATTGGACGAGCCGACCAGCGCGCTGGATGCCGCCACCGAGCAGGAGGTCATGAGGGCGATGCGCCGCCTGGCCCAGGGCCGGACCACCTTGCTGATCGCCCACCGCCTGTCAACCGCCAGGTGGGCCGACCGCATCGTGGTCATGAGCAGGGGGCGTATCGTGGAGGAAGGGTCACATGCGACGCTGCTGGCGAGGAATGGCATGTACGCCAGGCTCCACAGTATGCAGACGGGAATGGACGAGGCAAGCGTGCTCCAGGAGGCAGGATGAATATCATCCTGGCCGGGATCATGGGCAGGTTTCCTTATGGGGGGGTGGCCTGGTGCTCGCTCATGTACCTTCGGGGACTGGCGAGCCTGGGTCACAAGGTCTGGTATTTGGAAGACATGCATGAGTGCAATTTCGACCCGGTCGAGGACACGGTGTCGAAGGACCCACGCTACGCCCTTGGCTTCATCCGGTCAGTTCTTGAGCCTTACGGATTCGGGGATCGCTGGTGCTACGTAGATTGGAAAGAAGGGTATCACGGCTTCACACGCGAGGACTGGCTTGAGGTCTGCGCGAGGGCTGACCTGTTCATCAACTTGTCCGGCGGCAGTTGGCTGTGGCGCGACGAGTACGCCTCTATACCCCACTCGGCCTACATCGACACCGACCCCGCGTTCACCCAGCTTGACGCCGCCATGCGCCCTCACCGCCTGGAGTTTCTTTCGAGGTACGGCTCGCTCTTCACCTTTGGGCGCAACATAGGCACACCCTTGTCTCCTGTGCCTACCGGCGGCCTGCACTGGCAGCACACCTGGCAGCCTGTAGCAATTGACGACTGGCAACCCACCGGCCAGCCACCCCGCAAGACATTTACCACCGTTATGTCATGGAAGATAGACAGCTTCAGGGAGATCGGGGGCAATAAAGACGAGGAATTCCCGCGCTTTATCGACCTACCGCAGCACGTGAGCACGCTTTTGGAGCTTGCTATCAGTGGGCCACATGAGTTACTCGCGGCCCATGGGTGGCGGTGCCGAGATGCGTTTTCCGTGTCGCACAGCCCTGGGGTGTACCGAGATTACATAGGGTCCTCGCTCGGAGAGTTCAGTGTAGCGAAGCATACCTACGTGGCTACTAACAGCGGCTGGTTCAGCGACCGGACGGAGTGCTATCTTGCTTCAGGCCGCCCCGCCGTGGTTCAGGATACCGGATTTAGCGCCCACCTGCCCGTGGGTGAGGGGTTGCTTTCATACACTACATTTGAAGAAGCTCGTGACGCACTGGAACAGGTGGCCGGAGATTACGAGCGGCATGCAAGGATGGCGAGGGACCTGGCGGTCGCCTATTTCGCTTCCGAGGTCGTGCTTCCTCCGCTGCTGGCGCGCGCTACTTCGGAGCAATCGTTGCACGCGGGACGGGAGCCTTCCCGATGAGAGTGCTTATGTTGGCACCCCTGTGGTACCCGATAAGCGGGGATGCGCCTGGGGGCATAGAAACGTTTCTGTACAGGCTTGTGAGCGCGTTAGAGACACGCGGCTGCCGGGTCACGCTCCTTGCCAGCGGCGATTCCGTCACCGGCGCGGAGATACTCCCCGTCATCGAGCGCAACCTGTACGAGCAGATGCTGGAAGGCGCTGCCGGGGAGTATGTCTATTACGAGCAGCACCAGTTGCACATAGCGTATGCCGTCTCGGCTGAATTTGACGTTATCCATTCGCATATCGGGCCAGGTGGCTACATCCTGTCGAGTGTGCCAGGCATGGGCGAGCGCGTCCTGCACACCGTGCACACTCCCGTATATGGTGATATGGGGTGGTTTGCCGGTATGCACCCGCGTATACCCCTGGCGGCGGTGAGCGAGTATCAGGCCGAAACGCTGCGGCGGGCAGGCTCCAGGCGATGTTGGGTAGTGCCGAATGGCATCGATCCTTCCGACTTCACTTTCAACGGCACACCCGGCGATGGGTTGGTCTTTATGGGCCGCATAGAAGCGGGCAAAGGGCCGGATCTAGCGATATCGGTAGCTAGAGAGTTGGGGCGACCGCTCACGCTGGCCGGGCCAATCGTGGAACCGGCGTACTTCGAGCGCCAGATCGAGCCGTTCCTGGGAGGCGCTATCAGCTATGTGGGGGTGGCCGACCACGCTAGCAAGGTCAGGCTGTTGGGAGAGGCGGCGTGCGCGCTGCTGCCGTTCCGGCGAGCGGAGCCGTTCGGGATGGTGAGTATTGAGGCGATGGCGTGCGGCACCCCCGTAGTAGCTCTGCCTAACGGCGCGCTGCCGGAGATCGTGGAGCCTGGGGTCACAGGCTATCTGGCCCAGGATGAGTGCTCGCTGGCGGCGCTCGTCGAGCAAGCGGCCATGCTCGACCGAGCGGCCATCCGCGCGCGGGTAGCCGCCAAATTTGGAATAGACAGCACGGCTGCACAGTACATGGAGTTGTACCGGCAACTCGCGGACGTGCAGGTCAGGGGAGAAGGCTAGCGGTGCTCATAATCGTGTCAGGGGCCATAGGCCGCTCATACGTGGGTGGTCAGGCATGGGTCTATATGCAATACCTTGCCGGGCTGCGCGCGCTGGGCCACGACGTGTACTACCTGGAGGATTGCGGGGAAGAGTCTTGGGTGTACCACTGGGAAGACGAGCAGCTCACTACCGATCTCGACTACCCGGCGGCCTACGTGCAAAGCTGCCTGGCGCATATCGGTTTCGAGGAGAGATGGATTTATCGGGCAGGCCGCGAGGCACGGGGTATATCGCTCCCACGCTTCCGGGAGCTCTGCCAGCAGGCGGACCTGTTGTTGGTGAGAGCTGTGCCCCTCACTGTATGGCGCGACGAGTATAACTTGCCGGGCCGGCGCGCCTTTATCGATGTAGACCCCGGCTTCACGCAAATAAGGTTGCTGAACGGAGAGAAAGCGCTGAGCGACACAGTGAAGCGATGCGAGCGTCTATTTACCTTCGGTAGGCGCATCGGCAAGCCCGACTGCCTGATCCCGCACGCGGGCAGAGAGTGGCTGACGACCGTGCCGCCCGTCTACCTCCCTTGCTGGCCGGTATCGCAGCAGGAAGCTACCCACTTCACATCAGTTATCAGGTGGCGAGGCTTCCACGACGTGCAGTATAACGGGGTAGAGTACGGCCAGCGAGACCGCGAATTCCCCTATTTCCTCGAGTTGCCCAGGCTTACACGGCAGCCATTCCGCATCGCCGCGCTTGGCGCTGACCTGGCGAGCCTGGAGGAGCACGGTTGGGAGGCCGTTTCGGGGGAAGTCGAATCGCTCACCCCCGAGCAGTACAGAGAGTTCATCGGGCGCTCACGAGCCGAGCTTGGGGTGGCTAAGCACCTGTACGTCGAGATGAGGACCGGCTGGTTCAGCGACCGTAGCGTTTGCTATCTGGCGTCGGGCCGGCCGGTGCTGGTACAGAGCACCGGCATGGAAAGTTGGCTGCCGGTGGGCGAGGGTGTGGTTGCGTTCCGGACGGTGGATGAAGCGGTGGCGGGTGTAGACGTGATCAACAGCAGCTACCAACGCCACCGCCGGGCGGCGCGCGCCATCGCCACCGAATGCTTCGCCACCGACAAGGTACTGCCCCCGCTTATCGAGGCGGCGGTAGGGTAGGGCAAGCTTAGAAGATGCGTAACGCGCAGGTCTCCACCCTCGCCACTCCGGTGCGTCCAACCCACAGCGGCAGCGTGGAGGCCATAGTGTGGCTCCTGTCGCGCGAGCTTACGCGGCTGGGGCACGAGGTTACCGTGTTCGGGGCGGCG